>DBFOUY010000024.1:0-6694 GCA_048365975.1 Eubacterium sp. | reverse complement strand
ACAAGGCAGATTTGCAGATTTTATATATTCAACAGCTAAGATGTTATTTGGTGTTTCCAAAATTTCAGAGCCGATAACGGCATTCCTTGCAGCAGGGTAGGAGCTGCCTTTTTTCATTTCTGCTTTGATTTCAGCTTCCTTTTCGATTATTTCATAAGCAGTTTTTTTCAGTTTATCAATGTTATCACATTCAGCACCGAATGCAATTCTGTCAACAGCATTTGTTGCTTCAAGCAGCTCAACACCTGCTTTTGCAAAGCCCTCTGCTGACCTTAGTGAATATGCACAGGGAAGCTCGATAACCAAATCAGCTCCGTTTTCAAGTGCCGTTCTTGTGCGGATAAATTTGTCATAAACAGCAAACTCACCACGCTGAACAAAATTGCCGCTCATAACACATACAATTCCGTCATTTTCATTCTTTACACTGTCAATCAGATATTTATGTCCTGCGTGAAAGGGATTAAACTCACAAATAATTCCTGTTATCATATTTTTTACCTAAAAGTCCTTGACAATATTATATATAATATATTATTATAATACTAAATTAATATATTAAATTCAATATGCGGAGGAAATATTTTGAAAATTTTAGTTATTAATTGCGGAAGCTCATCACTTAAATATCAGCTTATGGATATGGAGAATGAATCAGTTCTCTGTAAAGGTGCTATTGAGCGTATCGGTCTTGAAATCAAGGGCGGAGAAGAAAATGTTATTGTTAAGGTGAACGATGAAAAGTTCACATATGATAAGGAGTTACCAACACATACCGATGCCTTTAACGAGGTTAAGTATATTCTTTCAGAGGGTGAGCATAAGGTTATTGACTCATTTGATGAAATTGATGCTATAGGTCACCGCTTTGTACAGGGCGGCGATAAGTACACAAAAAGTGTTCTTATTGATGCTGAGGTTGAAAGAGTTGTTGAGGAGCTGTCACCGCTTGCACCTCTCCACAATCCTGCTAACCTTCAGGGCTATCGTGCCTGCAGAGATGTTGTAGGTGAGTCTGTGCCTCAGGTTGCTGTGTTTGATACAGCATTCCACAGCACAATGCCTGCTAAGGCTTATATGTATGCTGTGCCTTATGAGTATTATGAAAAGTACGGTGTTCGTCGTTATGGCTTCCACGGTACATCACATAAGTTTGTTTCTCACAGAGTTGCTGATAAAATCGGCAAGAGCATTAAGGACTTAAAGATTATTACCTGTCACCTTGGCAACGGCTCATCAATTGCGGCTGTTAAAAACGGCAAGGTTATTGATACCTCAATGGGCTTTACACCACTTGACGGCTTTATGATGGGCACACGCTCAGGCGGTGTTGACCCTTCAGTAGTTACATTTATTATGAAGAAGCTTGGTCTTTCTCCTGATGAAATGGATGCAGTACTTAACAAAAAGTCAGGTGTTAACGCTATTTCAGGCGTTTCATCAGATGACAGAGATATTTGTGCTGCTCAGGCAAGAGGTAATTCAAGAGCTATTCTTGCTCACGAGATGCAGGCATATGAAATTGCTAAGTATATCGGCTCATATGCTGCTGCAATGAACGGCGTTGACGCTATCGTATTCACAGGCGGTATCGGTGAAAACGGTGTATGGCTTCGTTCAAAGATTTGTTCATATCTCGGCTATCTTGGTGTTGAGATTAATGAGAATATCAACGAAAAGACACAGAAGGGTGCTGAAGCAGAGCTTACAGAGCCGACAGATAAGGTAAGAGTATTCATTCTTGCTACAGATGAAGAGCTTACAATTGCACGTGATACTGCTGAAATTGTTGCTGCATTATAATTTTGTTATAGGTATATTTTTTCATACAATATCAAGAGAAGGAGGAGTTTTCAATGCCTGAGATTAAGTACGAAATCACAGAACATCTTGGTGTTATTTCCGAAACCACAAGAGGCTGGACCAGAGAAGTAAATATGATTTCCTGGAACGGACGTGAGCCAAAGATTGATGTTCGTGACTGGTCACCTGATCATTCAAAAATGAGCAAGGGTCTTACATTCACCGTTGAAGAGGTTAAGGAACTTACAAAGCTTGTTGAAAAGCTTTAATAAAAGATTTTAAGGGCAACTCTCTGTTGCCCTTAGACTTTTGTTTAAGACAGTTAATTTTTCAGCGTTTTTAGTTAAATAACGATTTAAAATCGAGGTATATATATTATGGAATGGACATCATTAAATGATTTAAGAGAGAAATATTTATCTTTTTTTGAAAGCAAGGGTCATCTTCGACTTCCGAGCTTTTCATTAGTTCCTAATGGGGACAAGAGCCTGCTTCTTATTAATTCAGGTATGGCTCCTATGAAGAAATATTTCACAGGTGAGGTTACACCTCCGAGAAACAGAGTTACCACCTGCCAGAAATGTATTCGTACTCCTGATATTGAGAATGTCGGCAAAACTGCACGTCACGGCACTTTTTTTGAAATGCTCGGCAATTTTTCATTCGGTGATTATTTTAAAAAAGAGGCTACTGCCTGGGCTTGGGAATTTTGCACTAAGGTGCTTGAAATGCCTGTTGATAAGCTTTATATCACAATTTATGAAAATGATGATGAAGCTTTTGAAATCTGGACAAAGCAGAATGGCGTTGCACCTGACCATATCGTAAGACTCGGTAAGGAAGATAATTTCTGGGAGCACGGCTCAGGTCCATGCGGTCCTTGCTCTGAAATTCATTTTGACCGCGGAGAAAAGTATGGCTGCGGCAAGCCTGACTGTGGTCCCGGCTGTGAGTGTGACAGATATGTTGAATTCTGGAACAACGTTTTCACACAGTTTGATAATGACGGTAATAACAACTACACACCTCTTGCTCACCCTAATATTGATACAGGTATGGGTCTTGAAAGACTTGCTTGTATTATGCAGGATGTTGACAATATTTTCGAGGTTGATACAGTCCAGAATATTATGAAAAAAATCAGCGAGATTGCTGATGTTCATTATCACGACGATGAAAAGAAGGATGTATCACTTCGTGTTATTACAGACCATATTCGTTCATCAACCTTTATGATAGGTGATGGCGTTATTCCGTCAAATAACGGAAGAGGTTATGTTCTTCGCCGTTTAATCAGACGTGCATGCCGTCACGGCAGACTCCTTGGTGTTAACGAGCCTTTCCTCTATAAGGTGTGTGACACAGTTATTGCTGAGAATGAGGTGGCTTATCCTGAACTTAAGGACAAGGCTGAGCTTATTAAAAAGGTTATTCTTGCTGAGGAAGAAAGCTTTGGTAAAACTATTGATGCAGGTCTTGCTCTTCTTGATGAATATATTTCAAATATGGACGGCAAGGTATTCTCAGGCGAGGATGCATTCAAGCTTAACGATACCTACGGCTTTCCACTTGATTTAACTAAGGATATTCTTGAAGAAAAGGGAATTACAGTTGACGAGGACAAGTTCAATGCTCTTCTTGCTAATCAGAAGGCAACAGCACGTGCTGCACGCAAGGACGCAGGTGCAGATGCCTGGAAGGGTGAGTCTGTTAAGATTGAAACAGAAAAGACTGAATTTGTCGGCTATACTGATTTTGAGTGCAGTGCAAGGGTAGCAGCAATTGTTAATTCTGATGGTGAGCTTGTTGATATGCTCGGTGCTGATGAGCAGGGTGTTGTTGTTCTAGATAAAACTCCGTTTTATGCTTTATCAGGCGGTCAGGTCGGCGACAGCGGTGTGCTGAAAAAGGATGACGGCAATGTGTTCACTGTTGCAGATACAACAAAAAATGCCGATGGTATATATCTTCATAATGGTGCTGTTGCAAGAGGTATTATCAGTGTAGGTGATACTGTCAATGCAAGCATTAATGAAACAAGACGTAAGGCTATTATGAAAAATCATACAGCGGCTCATCTGCTTCAGGCAGCTCTTCGTGAGGTGCTTGGCACCCATGTTGAGCAGGCAGGTCAGCTTGTTAATGAGTTTGAGGTGCGTTTTGACTTTACACACTTTAACCCTATGACAGCCGACGAGCTTGCTAAGACTGAGCTTCTTGTAAATAATTTCATTATGAATGCTATTGCTGTTGAAATGAAAGAAATGCCTATTGAAGAGGCTAAGAAAATGGGCGCAATGATGCTCTTTGGCGAAAAATACGGCGATATTGTACGTGTTGTTAAAGCAGGGGACTTTTCAACAGAATTTTGCGGCGGTACTCACGTTTCAAACAGCGGTGAGCTTGGTCTGTTCAAGATAGTTTCTGAGGCATCAGTTGCTGCCGGTGTACGCAGAATTACTGCAATTACAGGTCTTAATTTGCTTGCATATCTTAACCGCAGTGAAAATATAGTTAAGCTTGTTGCTTCTGTGTTAAAAACAGCTGATAATGAAATAAGTGAAAAGGCTGCCGCTGTTGTGGCTGAGCTGAGAGATAAGGATAAAGAAATCCAGAAACTTAATGCTGAGCTTACAAAGCTTAAGAGTGCTGATATGTTCTCAAAGCCTGTTGATATTGATGGTCTTGAGGTTTATACTGCTAAGGTTGAAGGCACAACTCCTGATGCACTTCGCTCAATGGGCGATGATTTAAAGGCTAAGGGTGATAATGTTGTTGCAGTTGTGGCAGGTGTTAACGGTGATAAGGCTAATCTTGTTGCTGTCTGCGGTAAGGCAGCTATTGCAAAGGGTGTAAAAGCAGGCGACCTTGTACGTGAAATTGCTAAGCTTGCAGGCGGAGGCGGAGGCGGACGCCCTGACTCAGCAATGGCAGGTGCTAAGGATTTGTCAAAGCTTGACACTGCAATTTCAGCAGTAGCTGATACAATAAAATCTTTGATGAAATAACGAGGTGCATTATGTGCGTATTTTGTGAAATAATTGCAGGCGATATTCCGTCAACTAAGGTTTACGAGGATGATATGATTTTAGCATTCAAGGATATTAATCCTGTTGCTCCTGTTCATATTATTGTTGTTCCTAAGGAGCATATTGAAAGTGCTGCCGATATTAATGACAGCAACAGTAAATATGTTGCTCATATATTTGAAAAAATCCCTGAGATAGCAAAATCACAGGGTGTTGAGTCCTACAGAATTATCAACAACTGCGGTGAGGATGCAGGTCAGACCGTTAAGCATCTGCATTTTCACCTTATCGGCGGTGTTAAAATGGGAGAAAAAATTATATGAGTGATGAATATTATAATTTAAAAATAGCAGGAGTTGAACGTCAGCTTAAGCGTTTCCCTGTGTCAGATAAGCTTGATATAGCAGCATTTATTCTGTTTGGCGATGTTGAGCTTACAACAGCCTGTGCCAAAGCTTTGCTCGAGAGGGTGCCTGAGTTTGATTACATAGTTACTCCCGAGGCTAAGTCAATTCCGCTTGCTTATGAAATGAGCAGACAGTGTGGTAAAAAGTATATAGTTGCACGTAAGGCTGTTAAGGTATATATGGATAATCCTGTTGAATATACTGTAAGAAGTATTACAACTCAGAAAGAGCAGACTCTCTATCTCGGTCACGAGGATGGCGATTTGCTTAAGGACAAACGAGTTCTTATTCTTGATGATGTAATTTCTACCGGTGAGAGCCTTAAGGCTGTTATAGGAATTGTTGAAGCCTTTGGCGGTAATATTGTTGCTTCCTGTGCACCGCTTGCTGAGGGTGATGCTGCAGAGCGTGATGATATTGTATTTCTTGAGCAGCTTCCTCTGTTTTTCAAATAATGAGGTAGATTTATGAAAAAATTAATATCATTGCTGCTTATGACTGTTTTAGCTGTATCAATCTGTGGCTGTACTAAAACAGAAAATACAAAGACTGAAACAACTGCTTCCGAAATCACACAGAATACTGACAAAAGCTTTTCTCCCTTCAAAACTGAACAGAATGATATTGCTTTTGCAGATGATAGAGGGAACTTGTATTATAATTCTTACCACTTTTCCACAAGCAGAAGAAGTATAACCTGTGAACGTGACGGAAATGTCAGCTATTTCCTTTCCTATAAAAATGATATGGCACTGCTCGCAGCCTGCAGCAATAATATTTTTTTCAGAGATGTTGAGGAAAACGTTATTTACAGAGCTGAGCTTTCTGATGATATAACAGAAAACAGCGGTGAAATGATATTTGTTTATGATGGCTTTGCATTAATTATCGGTGCAAGGGAAAATGAGCTGCTGCTTGTTGATAATGACAATAATCGAATTAAGCTTAATACCTTGACCGGCGAAGCAAATGTGCTTGAGGCAAATTATCTTGCTGAGTTCAAGCCATTTAATGTAAGCGGTGATTATTTTTCCTTTAAGGGCTATGAAACACTCAATCCCGTTACAAAGGGCGGAATTGAAATTTTTGTCGGAACAAAAGACGATGAGCCTGACACACTGTTTTATAATAAAGGTAATGACGTAATAGAATTGTTTTCAGCAAATGGTATAATACTTGATTGCATTATTGATAACGCAATTTATTTTGTTGCCGATTATTACAGTGAAAGCGAGGCGCTCTATCGTCTTGAATTCAGTGAAAACAATGGTACAATTTCTGATACTCAGCTTTCATTAGTTATCGGCGGATACTATAGTGTAGTTAAGGGCGAGGAGAATAATCTGATTATTCGTAAGGGTGAATTTGGTGATCATTTTAATTTTGATACCACAACTGCAAAAACGGCGAGTATCAAATACAATTATTCAGCAGATTCCAATTCATTTGCTGATG
>DBFOUY010000023.1:0-3369 GCA_048365975.1 Eubacterium sp. | reverse complement strand
CTTGACTTTGTTTAAAAATAAATGTATAATAAATCTATTATAATTTTATTAATTTATTTTATATATTATTACAGACTATGTGAAAGGAGATTATTTATGCCTACTAATTATATTTCGCCTATATCAATGGACGCTTTGTCAAACCTTTGCGGCGAGCTTGACAAAAATAATTCTATCAAGCCGGCTGATTATAAGAAATATCAGGTTAAAAGAGGCTTAAGAAACAGCGATGGAACAGGTGTTATGGCGGGACTTACCCGAATTTGTTCTGTTGAAGGCTATTACATAATAGACGGTGAGAAGGTACCTAAGGATGGCAAACTGTCATACAGAGGCTATGATATTAATGGTATAGTTGAAAGTGTTGTTAAGGATGACAGATTCGGCTTTGAAGAGATTGTATGGCTTCTTCTTTTCGGTGAGCTTCCGACAGAGCAGCAGCTTGTAAGCCTTATGGAAGTGTTTGCTGAGTGCAGAGAGCTGCCTGATGAATTTATTGAAGATGTAATTATGAAGAATTCATCAAAGGATATTATGAACAAAATGGCAAGGTGTGTAATGACCCTTTACTCCTTTGATGAAAATCCTGACGATATTTCTATTCCCAATGTTCTTCGTCAGTCACTTCAGCTTATTGCGCAGATGCCTACTATTATGAATTCTGCTTATCAGGTTAAGCGCCGTTCATTCTATAATAAAACAATGTTTCTTCATCCGATTAAAAAGGAGCATTCTACCGCAGAGTGTATTCTCTATCAGCTCAGGGCTGATAAGCAGTTTACAAGAGAGGAAGCAAAGCTGCTTGATATTTGTCTTATGCTGCACGCAGATCACGGCGGAGGAAATAACTCTACATTTTCAACAAGGGTTCTCACCTCAAGCGGTACAGATACATATTCAGCTATTACAGCAGGCTTCGGCTCTTTAAAAGGTCCTAAGCACGGCGGTGCAAACATAAGAGTTGCCAACCAGATGAATGAAATTCTCACAAATGTTTCAGACCCTACAGACAAATCGCAGATTAAGGATTATCTTGTTAAGATAATTAAGGGTGAGGCAGGTGACGGTTTAGGTCTTATTTACGGAATGGGTCATGCTGTTTATACCAAGAGCGATCCGAGAGCAGTTATACTTAAAGAGCACGCAAGAAAGCTTGCCTATGAAAAGGGCTTTGAAAAAGAGTTTGTAACTCTTGAAAATATTGAGCTTTTAACACCTGAGGTTTTTGCAGAGGTTAAGGGTGTTGAAAAAACAATGTGTGCTAACGTTGATTTGTATTCAGGTCTTGTCTACAAGGTGCTCGGCATACCTGAGGATTTATATACTCCTCTTTTTGCTACCGCACGTATCGCGGGCTGGTGTGCCCACAGACTTGAGGAATTAACCTCTAATGGTAAAATTATACGCCCTGCATATAAAAGCGTCAGCCGTACAAGAGAGTTCAGGGATTTAAGCAACAGATAATAAGGAGAAGAAAAGTGCAGAAAGACAGAGGCAGATTACCGATATATTTGATCGCAGTATTGGTTTTTTCATCCTGTCTTGTGCACTTTTTTCAGCTTTTAAGATTTACTGATAAAAGTACGGGATATTTTAACGGTGATTCGGCAATTCCTTTTATTGTTTATATTCTTGTTTTTGCTGCAGTAGGTCTGGCAGGGCTTTATTCAAGACGCAGCGAAGCTCCTGCACCGATTGATTTATCAGGCGGTAATAAACGGCTGTATTACAGCTCAACTTTTTTGTCGGCAGCAATGTTTGCAGAATTTATTCATCAGTGCTTTAGCTGTTATTCTTACTTTTCAAAAACAAATTATATTGAGTACGCTTATATAATACCGATGATTCTGGCAGGATTTTCTGCAATTATATGCTGCTTTTATTTCGCGGTATTGTCCATAACAGCAAAGGGCTCAAATTATGATTTCAGAAATTTTACATTTCTGCATCTTGTTCCTGTTTTCTGGGCATTTATGAAACTGATACTCATTATGATAAAGATTGTTGATGTTAAGCAGGATTCTGATACTGTGCTGGAATTTCTGCTGCTTTCATCTATGCTTATGTTCTTTTTCAGCTATATATTAATGCTGGATAACAGCGAAAAAGCTTTAAAGCCTTTTGTGTTTTCTGCAATTTCAACATTTGCGCTGTCATCAGTAATTGCACTGCCCAGACTTGCAATAATCATTGCAGGAAAAGGTGATGTGCTTTATCCTGCGGATTATACAAGCATCAGTTATTTTGCTGTCGGATTGTTTGCGGTTGTGCAGATAAAAAGAGATAAGTCAAATTAATTATTTAATCAGAGGATTATATTTTGTTTTTAGAGAATTTAAAAACCATAGCATTGCAGGTTTTGATTTTGTACCTTATTGCCGGTGTCGGCTTTGTTACCGATAAAACGGGTATTTTTAAACAAAAGGACGCAAAAAGATTAATAGACCTGCTTTTCAATATTATTCTTCCTATTGCCATAATTCACACCTTTATGACAATGGAGTATTCAGCAGAACATATCAAGGGTATATTTATTGCATTTATATGTGCTTTTGCAACACATATTTTCGGAATACTTATTTCACTTTTTACTTTCAGAAAAAGAAGTCTGAAGGAGCGTGGAATATATCATTATGCAACAGTTCTTTCAAATGCAGCATTTCTGGCACTGCCTCTTGCAAAAAGCGTTATAGGCACGGAGGGCATTTTCTATTGCTCTGTTTATGTGGCAGTGTTCAATATGGTTGCATTTACAATAGGAATTTATGAAATATCAGGTCATGAGGCTAAGCTTGATTTAAAAAAGATTGTATTGAATCCCGGCACAATTTCCGTATTAATCGGATTGCCGCTGTTTTTTTTACAGCTTGATATTCCTTATGCGATTGAATATCCTATGGAGCTTGTGGGGAATTGCAATTCACCCCTTGCAATGATTGTTTTCGGAACATTTCTGGCTAATTCAAGCTTTAAAAATATGTTTGCTAAAAAGGAAATTTACTTTGTTTCATTTTTAAGACTTCTGGTGATACCTCTTTGTATGATAGGTGTATTTTATCTTTGCGGTGTCAGAGGTTCGTTGCTGTCAGCTATGGCAATTTCAGCGTCAGCCCCAACGGCAACTAATACTGCTATGTACGCAGCAAAATATGATAATGATACAGCTCTCGGCTCAGAGCTTGCTGCACAGTCGTCTGTATTGTCAATAATAACGATGCCTGTTGTGGTGGCACTTGCTTCGGTATTGCAATAATGTGTATATACAGGCAGTAATGAAATGTAAATTTATTTAAAATAAAAATGGACTTCTGTTGAATTATCCTTTAATATAAATTATAATTAATGTGTGATAGTTTTAAGTGTTAGATA
>DBFOUY010000022.1:0-10509 GCA_048365975.1 Eubacterium sp. | reverse complement strand
TGATGTTATTGAAAATCAGGTGAGAGAGTTTAAGCCTGAGCTTGTTTGTATGATGAATGAAAAGGCTGCAAAGGAGCTTAAGGATAAAATAAATGATACCGATACAAAGGTTGTGTGCGGTATGAAGGGCTTGATTGAATGTGCTGTTTATGATGGTGCTGACACAGTGCTTAATTCCGTTGTTGGTATGGTTGGCTTGCAGCCTACGCTGGAGGCAATCAAGGCTAAAAAAACTATTGCTCTTGCTAACAAGGAAACTCTTGTTGCAGGCGGTCATCTTGTTACAAACCTTGCTAAGGAAATGGGTGTCAGCATTCTTCCTGTTGACAGCGAGCATTCAGCTATATTCCAGTCAATGCAGGGTATGCCTGATAAAAAGGCTGTCAAAAAAATTATTCTTACTGCATCAGGCGGTCCGTTTTTCGGCAGGAAATTAAGCGAACTTGAAAATGTAACGGCTGCTGATGCTTTAAAGCATCCCAACTGGGATATGGGTGCAAAAATTACCATCGACTCGGCTACGATGATGAACAAGGGACTCGAGTTTATTGAGGCTAAATGGCTTTTTGATATGGCTAATGAAGACATAGAAATTGTTGTTCACAGGGAGTCAGTTGTTCATTCTGCAATAGTTTATCAGGATAATTCAATGATTGCACAGCTTGGTGTGCCTGATATGCGTATACCAATTCAGTATGCGTTAACATATCCTGACCGTGAGCCAAGTCCTGTTAAGGAGCTTTCACTGGCTGATTATGGTAAGCTGACATTCTTTGAGCCTGATTATGAAACCTTCAAATGTATCAATGTCTGCAAGGATGCCATTGAAATGGGCGGACTTCATCCTGCCGCTGCAAACGGTGCAAATGAAGAAAGTGTAAGATTATTCCTTGATGGTAAAATTAAATTCACAGATATTGCATATCTTAATAATGAAGCAATGAAAAATGCTCCTGATAAAAAGGACTTCACTCTTGATGATGTCCTTGAAACAGATAAAAAAGCAAGAAATTATGTTTTAGAGGCGGTTAAGTGAGTATTAGTTCTGTTTGGAATACTGTATATCCAATTATAATTGCAGTTTTATTTTTTGAGTTAATCATTATTGTTCATGAGGGCGGTCATTATGTGGCGGCAAGACTTATGAAAATTAAGGTTAACGAATTTTCAATCGGTATGGGTCCCAAGATTTTTCAGTTTGAGCGAAAGGGCACGAAGTATTCACTAAGGTGGATATTGTTTGGAGGCTATTGCTCAATGGAGGGCGAGAACGAGGAAAGCGAAGACAGCGGTGCTTTTGTCAACAAAAAAGTATGGCAGAGGATTTTCGTTGTTGTTGCAGGTGCTGTTATGAATTTAGTGCTTGGCTTTATAGTCATTCTGATTATCGTTTCTTCTCAGAATCTTGTTGGTACTCCTCAGGTTGCAAAGTTTGAGGATAATGCAGTAAGTCATAGCACGGGCTTGCAGGTCGGTGATGTGATTAAGAGCATTGACGGAATGCGCATTTATTCAACTAACGATATTTCAACAGGTCTTACAAGAAGTCCTGACGATACTGTTGATATGGTGGTTGAAAGAAATGGCGAAACAGTTAATCTTTCAGTTACCTTTGCTACTGACGAATATGAGGGCAAGCAGTATATTTCAATGGATTTCTGGCTGAGGGGTGTGCCTAAAACAGTGGGTAATGTTCTTCTTCAGACCTGCAGAGAAACAGTGTCTTATGCAAGAATGGTTTTCCTCTCTCTGCACGATCTGCTTGTGGGCAGATTTGGTATATCCGATATGAGCGGTCCTGTTGGTGCGGTGTCTGTTGTAAGCACTGCAGTCAAAACATCGATAAACTCAGTGCTCAGAATAATGGCTCTTTTAACAATTAATATAGGATTATTTAATTTATTTCCGATTCCCGCACTTGACGGCTGGAGATTGTTTGTGCTGATAGGTGAGGGAATAACAAGAAAAAAACTGCCGCAAAAGGCAGAGTATCTGATTAATGCTGTCGGTCTTGCAGTACTGCTTGTATTTATGTGCTTTGTGACCTTCAGCGATATTACAAAACTTCTTTAACTGATTATAGGTGAAAAATTATGGACAGAAGAAAAAGCAGAAAAATTAAGCTCGGCAACACATATATCGGCGGTGACAGTGACATTTTAGTTCAGAGTATGCTGAATATTCCTGCAAGTGATATTGAAGGCTCTGTTGAGCAGGCAAAGGAGCTTGCGGCAGCAGGCTGTCAGGTTATCCGCTTTGCAATACCTAATGAGCAGGCGCTTGACCTCGTTGAGCCTATTAAAGAGGCTGTTGATGTTCCGCTTGTTGCAGATATTCATTTTGACTATCGTCTTGCTCTTGGTGCAGTTGAAAGAGGTATTGATAAAATTCGTATTAACCCCGGTAATATCGGCGATGACATCAGAGTAAAGGCTGTTGCCGATGCCTGTAAGGCTAAAAATATCCCTATAAGAATCGGTGTTAATTCAGGCTCACTTGAAAAGGAAATACTTGCAAAATACGGTGCTCCCACACCTGAAGCTATGGTTGCGTCAGCAATGTATCACGCAAGACTGCTTGAAAAATTTGATTTTGAGGATATTGTTATTTCTATTAAGTCATCAAATGTTGAAACTATGATTAACGCTTATGAGCTTGCTGCACAGGAGTGTGATTATCCGCTTCATCTTGGTGTAACCGAAGCAGGTACTGAAAGAATGGGCATTATTAAGTCATCAATAGGTATCGGCTCACTGCTGACAAGAGGTATCGGTGATACTATCCGTGTCAGCCTTACAGATGCTCCTGTTAAAGAAGTGTTTGCAGCATTTGATATTTTAAAGGCTATAGGACTCAAAAAGGATAGTCCTTATCTTATCTCGTGCCCTACCTGCGGCAGAACAAAGATTGACCTTGTCGGTCTTGCAAAGCAGGTTGAGGACAGACTCAGGGACTGCAAAAAGCCCATTAAGGTTGCAGTTATGGGCTGTATTGTCAACGGTCCTGGTGAAGCAAAGGAAGCTGATATCGGTATTGCAGGCGGTGACGGCAACGGACTTATCTTTAAAAAGGGCGAAATTTTAAGAAAAGTTGACGAAAAAGATTTACTTGAAGAATTAATGAAAGAAATTGAGAAATTATAAATGGAAAGATTTTCAACATATTTTTCAAACTATATAGACAGTGATGTTCAGGGCTATATCGGCAGCGGCGAGATTAATGCTTTGTCAATTTCAAGGAACAGCAGAACTGTTAATATTGGTGTTTTGTTTGACAGATTTATTAGCTGCGGCATTATTGAGAAGGCTGAAAAACAGATTGCTTCAGCAATGGAGCTTAACAAGGTTATTATATCTCCGTCATTTCCTAAAAATGAGTTTTCATTGTCAGAAATTGAAAATATACTTGAATATGTAAAACGTGATTATCCTATTGCCAATGGCTTTTTTGACGGGGCAGAGGCTGAAACAGAGGATAATGTATTGACTGTATTTTTGAAAAAGGGCGGTAAAGAAGTGCTGGAGTCACAAAAGATTGACACTGCCATTTCTAAAGTTCTTTATAATCTGTTTAAGGTGGATTATGATATTTCTCTGCTTGAGGTACAGGCTTTTGATATTGAAAAGGCTGTCAAGGAGGCTGTTGCCGAAAAGCATAAGGAGCAGGAAAAAGAACGTGAGGAAAAGGAAAAGAATGTTGTTCACGAAATATGGGATGACCTGCCCCTTTACAGAGATACTGTCAAAAATATTTACGGCAAGCAGTTAAAGGAAAAACCAAAGGCTATTGCCGATGTTTCAACCGAGGACGGCTACATAACTATATGGGGCGATGTTTTCAATGTTGAGGAGAGGGAAACAAAGCGTGGCGGAAGCAAGATATTCAATTTTGATGTCACGGATTATACATCTTCAATCAGTGTGAAAATGTTTGAGGACAAGCGTATTATTGACCCCCTTAACGAAAAATTAAATGAATTTAAAACAGTTATTATCAGCGGTAATTATCAGTTTGACAGCTTTACAAATCAGTATGTATTAAGACCTTATTCCATTTCAGGTGTTACTAAGGTTGAAAAAATGGATAATGCCGATGAAAAAAGAGTTGAGCTTCATCTGCATACATCACTCAGTGAAATGGATGGTATAACCGCACCTAAAGCTCTTGTAAGCCGAGCAATAAAATGGGGACACAAAGCGATTGCTGTAACCGACCATGGTGTTGTGCAGGCTTTGCCTGAGGCATATAATGCCGCAAAGGGCAAGATAAAGTTAATCCTCGGTATGGAGGGTTATCTTGTTGATGATGAAAAATATCCGAATTTTATGGAGCTTAAGCTCAAGCAGTTTAAGCGTCACCATATTATTCTGCTTGTAAAAGAGGATACCTCACTTGATGAAAGTATACCGAAGGAAGAAAGAAAGTACGGCAGAAAAAATCTGTATGAGCTTATTTCTTCATCAAATATAAAGACATATAAATCTCGTCCGCTTATACCAAAAAGTATGCTTGCAAAAAAGCGTGACGGTTTAATTATCGGCTCTGCCTGCGAGCAGGGTGAAATTTATCAGGCAATCATTCACGGCGAAGATGATGACAGGCTTCTTGAGCTTGCAGCCTTTTATGATTACCTTGAAATTCAGCCAAACGGCAACAATGCTTTTATGATTAGATCCACTAAGGATATTTATGAGAATATCCGTTCTGACGAGGATTTAATTAATATAAATAAAAAAATTATATCTCTTGCAGATATTTTAAATAAGCCTGTGGTTGCAACAGGCGACGTTCATTTCCTTGATGAAAAGGATGCTAAATTCCGTGCTATCATTATGGCTTCAAAGGGATTTGATGATGCTGATAATCAGGCGCCTCTTTACTTTAAAACGACTGAAGAAATGCTTGCGGATTTTGCCTGGGCAGGTGATAGAGCAAGGGAATTTGTTATTGATAATCCGAATAAAATTGCAGATTCTGTTATGGATAATATTCCGCCTATTCCTCCCGGTACATTCCAGCCGCATATTGACGGTGCTAATGAGGAGCTTACCGAAAAATGCTGGAATATGGCTAAGGATTTGTATGGTGACCCTGTTCCTGAATATGTTGCCACAAGATTACAGCGTGAGCTTGATTCAATTATCGGTCACGGCTTCGGCGTGCTTTATGTTATTGCAAAGCGTCTTGTTGAGGAAAGTGAGCGAAACGGCTATCTTGTTGGTTCAAGAGGTTCTGTCGGTTCATCACTTGCTGCTCATTTCGGCGGTATATCTGAGGTTAATCCGCTTGCACCGCATTATTATTGCAAAAAGTGCAAGCACAGTGAATTTTTCCTGAAGGGTGAATATGGCTCAGGCTTTGATTTGCCGCCTAAGAATTGCCCTGAATGCGGAACACCGATGAAGCGTGACGGTCACGAAATTCCATTTGAAACCTTCCTTGGCTTTGATGGCGATAAAGAGCCTGATATTGACCTTAATTTCAGCGGTGAATACCAGTCACGCTCACACAGATATACCGAAGAGCTGTTTGGTAAGGAGTATGTGTTCAAGGCTGGAACAATGGCTACAGTTGCTGATAAAACAGCATACGGCTATGTTATGAAATACCTTGATGAGCGTGGTCTTGCAGGCACTACCCCTAAGGCAGAAATCGGCAGATTAGCTGTCGGCTGTACAGGTATTAAGCGAACTACAGGTCAGCACCCCGGCGGTATGGTTGTTGTGCCTGATAAGTACACTGTTGAGGATTTCACGCCTATTCAGTATCCGTCAAATGATGAGAAAAAGGGTACATACACAACCCACTTTGACTTTAAAAACTCTCTTCATGATACTTTGTTAAAGCTCGATGAGCTTGGACACGATAATCCTACACTTTATAAATATCTTGAGGATTCAACAGGTATTCCTGTTATGGATGTTGATTTGGCAGACCCTAATCTGTACAAGCTCATAACATCTACAGAGCCTATCGGTGTTTCACCTGAGGATATTGATTGTGTGACAGGCACACTTGCAATTCCTGAAATGGGTACACCTTTTGTTATAGGTATGCTTACCGAGGCTCAGCCAAAGACCTTTGCGGATTTACTGCAGATTTCAGGTCTGTCACACGGCACAGACGTATGGCTCGGCAATGCACAGGACCTTATTAAAGATGGCACCTGCACAATTTCTGAGGTAATCGGATGCCGTGATGATATTATGACTCATCTTATCCACGTGGCAGAGAATTACGAAAGAGAAACAGGCAAGGAGTCACCGCTTTCTAAAAAAGACTGCTTCAAGATTATGGAGTATACCCGTAAGGGTAAAGCACCTAAGGAGTTACCTCCTTATGAGGAGGCAATGAAAACAATCGGTGTTGAGCAGTGGTATATTGATTCCTGCTACAAAATCAAGTATATGTTCCCTAAGGCACACGCTGCAGCATACGTTATTGCAGCACTGCGCCTTGCGTGGTATAAAATATATTATCCTATACATTTTTATTCTGCATATTTCACTGTTCGTGGTGGTGCGATTGATGCTGTTGCCGCAGTTGAGGGCAAGGCAGCCGTTAAGCGTAAAATGGAGGAAATCAAGCTTAAGGGCAACGACAAGACTGCTAAGGATGAAAGTACGTATGTAGTTTTGCAGATTGTTATTGAAATGCTTGCAAGGGGAATTGAATTTTTACCTGTTGATATTTATAAATCCGATGCAAGGATTTATCGCATTGAGGATGGTAAAATACGTCTTCCTTTTGGTGCAATTGATGGTATAGGCGAAAACGCTGCTAATTCAATTGCTGCTGCAAAGGATGACGGCAATGGTGAATTTATGAGCTATGACGATTTGATGGCAAGAGCAGGTATCGGCAGGAGCGTTGTTGATGCCTTGAAAGCAGCAGGTGCTCTTGGCGATATGCCTGAATCAAATCAGATTTCACTGTTTTAACTAAATATTATACTTGACACGTTTGTGTTAATGTGGTAGCATATTAACACTCTACCATACTAAAGTGAATTTGTCAGGAGATTAAATAAATATGAAAAGATATTCAAAATTAACACCTCAGGGCAGCCGTGATTTGCTCTTTGAGGAATGTGATGACAGAAGAAGAGTTGAAACTATTGTTTCAACCTTGTTTAAAGAAAAAAACTACAGAAAGGTTATGACTCCTACCATTGAATTTTTTGATGTGTTTGAGAGTGATAACCTTGGTATTGAGCCTGAGGAAATGTATAAGCTCAGTGACAACCAGGGCAGAACTACTGTTCTCAGACCTGATAACACAGCACCAATCGCAAGGCTTGTTGCAACACGCTTGTCTAAAGAGGACTTGCCTGTAAGACTTTATTATAATCAGAATGTTTATGTGCGAAATAAACAGCTTGCAGGCAGAACAGATGAGATTGAGCAGAGCGGTATCGAGTTAATCGGTGACGGAAGTATGGATGCGGATATTGAGGTTATCTCAATGGCTAATGAGGCGCTCAAAAGAAATGAAGTAAGCTCATATAAGCTTGAGCTTTGCCACGCGGGATTTTTTAATACCATCCTTGACAGACTTAACGCTACTGTATCACAAAAAGCTGATATATGCAGCTTTATCGAAGGAAAGAATTATTCTGCGCTTGGTGATTTGCTTGATAAAATCGGTGACAGCAGAGAGGCGCAGGTTATCAAAAAGCTGCCAAGACTTTTCGGCGGTGTTGATGTTATTGATGAGGCAAAGAAGCTTTATAATGACAGCGAGGTAAATCAGGCTCTTGATTACCTGAAAGCGATTTATGAAAGACTTTGTGAGCTTGGCTTCGGTAATGATATTCTTATTGACTTAGGACTTGTTAACCGCAGCAATTATTACACAGGTGTTATTTTCAGGGGCTATGCTCAGGGCAGCGGTGTAACAATTATTTCAGGCGGCCGCTATGATAATTTAATAGGTGAGTTCGGAATGGATGCACCTGCTGTCGGTTTTGGTGTAAATGTAAATGCATTATGTGATGTTATGCGTGAGGAAATCAATGTTGACCGCCCTCTTCGTATCGCTCTTACAAAGGGAAGACTTGAAAAGTCCTCTGTATCCTTGTTTAAAACTATGGGGCTTAATACCTCTGAGCTTGAAAACAAGGGCAGAAGATTAATACTTCCTGTCGGTGATTATGAGGCTGTTTTATCAAAAGCACCTGATGTAATAACCTATGTAGAACATGGTGTTTGCGATATCGGTGTTGTCGGCAAGGATACTATTGCTGAGCACGGAAATTCCTTCTATGAGGTCATTGACCTTGATATAGGCAAGTGCAGATTTGCTCTTGCCTGCCCTAAGGGTACTGATTTCTTCTCAGGCTACAAGCGTAAGACTGTTGCCAGCAAATACCCTAAGGTTGCAAAGGAATATTTCAAATCCAAGGGTATGGATGTTGATATAATAAAGATTGAGGGCAGTGTAGAGCTTGCTCCGCTTCTCGGTCTTGCAGATGGTATTGTTGATATTGTTGAAACAGGCTCAACTCTTAAGGAAAACGGTCTTGAGGTGGTTGATACAATTATGCCTATATCTGCAAGGGTTATTGTGAATATGGCATCTATGAAGCTTCGTAAGGATGAAATTGAACAGTTCTTAAATGATTTGGAACTGGCATCAAAGGTGTAAGGAGAACTTGTATGAAGATTACTAAAGCAAACGGCAAGGCAGAATATGCACTTATAGAAAATTTAAAAAAGCGTTCAGGTGAAACAGACCCTAAAATTGTTGAGATTGTAACTAATATAATCAATGCAGTCAAAGAGCAGGGCGATGAGGCTGTGCGTGAGTTTACAGTACGCTTTGACGGCTCTGTTCCTAAAAAGACTGTCATTCAGAAGGAGGAGCTCGACTCCTATCTTGATTTAGTTGACGACGATTTTAAGCAGGCTTTAATTAATGCAAAGGAAAATATTTATAATTTCCACCTTCGTCAGGCTCAGCAGTCATGGTTGAGAACTGAAGAAAATGGTGTTATTATGGGTCAGCGTGTGCGTGGTTTGCACAGGGTCGGAATCTATGTTCCAGGCGGCACAGCAGCTTATCCGTCATCTGTTTTAATGAATGCAGTGCCTGCTAAAATTGCAGGTGTTAAGGAAATAATTATGGTTACACCTCCGGGTAAGGATGGAAGTCCTAACCCTGATATTATGGCTGCTGCGGCTGTTGCAGGAGTTGACAGGGTGTACCTTGTTGGCGGTGCACAGGCAGTTGCCGCACTTGCTTACGGAACGGAGAAAATACCTAAGGTTGACAAGATTGTAGGACCGGGTAATATTTTTGTTGCCACTGCTAAAAAACTGCTTTATGGTGTTGTTGATATTGATATGGTTGCAGGACCGTCTGAAATTCTGATAGTTGCTGATAAAACAGCAAAACCTGCATTTCTTGCAGCAGATTTGATGAGTCAGGCTGAGCACGATAAGCTGGCATCTGCTATTCTTTTAACAACATCAATGGATATCGCAAAGGCTACTGCAAGAGAAATTGACAGACAGATTAAATTCCTTGAAAGACAGGAAATTATTGCTGAGTCACTTGATAAATTCGGTGAAATCATAGTTTGTGAAAATCTTGATCAGGCTATTGAATTTGCTAACGAGCTTGCACCTGAGCACCTTGAAATGTGTGTTGAAGAGCCGCTTAAGTATATCGGCAGGCTTGATAATGCAGGCTCTGTATTCCTTGGCAACTTTTCACCTGAGCCCCTCGGCGATTATTATGCAGGTCCTAATCACGTTCTGCCTACAAGCGGTACAGCAAGATTTTTCTCTCCGCTTTCAGTTGACAGCTTTATTAAAAAGAGCAGTTTTATTTATTATACCGAGGCTGAGCTTTCAAAGGCTAAGGAAGATATTGTAAAGCTTGCTGATACAGAGGGCTTGACTGCCCATGCCAACTCTATTAAGGTAAGATTTGAATGAGCTTTGATAAAAAATCTTTAACATCATTAATTGTTATTTTTGCTGTTGTGCTTTCACTGGTTTTTGTTAAGGTATTAAACGGCGGTGCTGATGATAAGTCTGTCAGCAATAAAACTGTTATTAATGACGGAACGCTTGCGGTTCATTATCTTGATGTAGGGCAGGGTGACAGTGAATTTATTGAGCTGCCGAACGGTCAGTGTATGCTTATTGATGCTTCTGTAAGCAGCTATGGTGAAAAAATCGTTGAAACGATTGAAGGCTACGGATATTCCGAAATAGACTATCTTGTTGCAACGCATCCTCATGCAGACCATATCGGCGGAATGAGTGATATAATTGAAAACTTTGAAATCGGCGAAATCTATATGCCAAGGGCTGTTTCATCAAGCAAGACCTATGAAAATCTCTTAACGGTTATTTCTGATAAAGGGCTTGAAATTAATACTGCTAAAGCAGATAAAACAATTTATTCTGACGGTGAAATGCAGATAGATATTTTAGCTCCTGTCAGTGAAAGCTATGAGGAAACTAATAATTATTCGGCAGTTGTAAAACTTACCTATGG
>DBFOUY010000021.1:0-6136 GCA_048365975.1 Eubacterium sp. | reverse complement strand
GATACGCATTTGGGAGTAAAATCAAATCGAATTTTTTCAACCTTGCTGTCAGGAAGAACAAGCTGTGCTTTAATGCGTTCAACAACCTTTTCCTTGCTTTCGGCAGTTTTAATATTTTTTTCTCTGTTCCACTGTCTTTGCTGGGCAATAATACCTTCAAGGCGTTCAATCTCAGCAATGTCGTTATTATATTTTTCCTCAATTGCCTTCTGTTCAGCCTCTTTCTTCACAAGAAAGGTTGAATAATTGCCCTTATATGAGCGGATTTTTTTATTCTCAAGCTCAATCGTTTTATCTGTTATTTTGTCAAGAAAATATCTGTCGTGTGAGATAATAAGACAGGCACCGCTGAAATTCTTCAAAAACTCCTCAAGCCACTGAATTGCAGAAATATCAAGGTGGTTTGTCGGCTCATCAAGCAAAAGAAAATCAGCCTTTGACAAAAGCAGTTTAGCTAAAATAAGCTTTGAACGCTGACCGCCTGAAAGTGTTTTGGTTGATTTGTTAAAATCCTCCTCATTGAAACCAAGACCGATTAACGCTGAGCGAGTCATTGATTTATAGGTAAGTCCGCCCTGCAGATTAAATTCATTAGTCAGATAATCCTGCCTGTCAATAAGCTGCTGTGAGTGATTGACTGTAAGCTCCCGGGCAAGCTTTTCAAGCTCATTTTCCATTTCAATAAGGTCATCAAAAACACTGACAAGCTCGTCCCATATTGTGCGTTCATCAGAGCAGGTGTGCTGTTCCATATAACCAAGACGGATATTTTTTGACATAAAGCAGTTACCGCTGTCAGGCAGATATTCACCTGTGATTATTTTGAAAAGTGAGGTTTTGCCGGCACCATTAACACCCACAAAGCCAACCTTTTCCTTATCCTTTATATCAAATGAAATATTTGAAAAAAGTGTATTTTCACCAAATGATAATGTTAAATTTTGAACATCTACAACATTCATAACAAAAAAACTCCAAAATTAATAGATATATTCTACACTATTTTTAATTGAAAGTATAGACAAAATTTGCTATTATATAAAAAAATGAATAAATAAAGGAACTTATTATGGATATTTTAAAGTTAAATCCCGTATTTAAAGATTATCTATGGGGCGGAACAAGACTGAAAACAGATTTTGGCTTTGACTGCGATTTCGACAAGGTTGCTGAGGGCTGGATGCTTTCCTGCCATAAGGACGGCAGAAACACCATTGACGGCGGAGAATTTGACGGAAAAACACTTGATGATATAATCAAAGAAAACGGCAGTATTAAAGTTGTGGGAACAAGGGCAGCTGATTTTCCTTATTTCCCTATTCTTATAAAACTTATTGATGCTAAAGACAATTTATCTATTCAGGTGCATCCGAATAATGATTACGCTCAGAGAGTTGAGGGTGAATTCGGCAAAACAGAAATCTGGTATGTTCTTGATGCTGCCGATGATGCACAGCTTATTTACGGATTTAAAGAAAAAATCAGCAGTGAGGAATTTGCAAAAGCAATTGAAGAAAACACACTCACAGATGTTCTGAACAGCGTTAAGGTTAAAAAGGGTGATTTACTGTTTATTGAGGCAGGCACAGTTCACGCAATATGCAAGGGCATACTTGTTGCAGAAATTCAGCAAAACTCAAACACAACCTATAGAGTTTATGACTACGGCAGAGTCGGTGCAGACGGTAAACCGAGAGAGCTTCACATCAAAAAGGCTGTTGATGTTTCAGTTACCGAACCACCGAAATATGACATAAAGCCTATGGGAGAGCCTGTTGATAACGGCAAATATGTTGAAACACTGCTGACAAAATGTGATTTGTTCACTGTTAATCACTATGATATTAAAGAAAGCTTAACTCTTGCAACTGACGAAAAAAGCTTCAATCATATTCTTGTTGTTGACGGCAATGGTGAAATCAACGGCAAATCTTTCAAAAAGGGCGACAGCTTCTTTGTTCCTGCAAATTATGGTGAATATAAAATCACAGGCAAATGCGAAATAATTATTTCAAAAATATAATATATATTCATTTAAAAAGCGACGGAAAACTCCGTCGCTTCAGCGTGTAGAAAAAGTCAAATAATAAATTTCTACACGCTGGTGACTGTTGTGAAATGGAGATGAATTTTGTATTTTGCGAGTGGGAGCTGTACGTTGGTACTGCCTCCGAGCAAAAGACGAAAAACGCACAAAAGTGGCTGAAATTCGATGTTTCAGCCACTTTTCTTAACAACAATATTTTTGTATTTATGCTTTGGTGGTTGGTGTAGATACCACCTTCTGCGAAATCCTCAAATCATTTTTGTGCGTGGTTCAGCCCACTTTATCGACAGTCTGAAGCGACGGAAAACTCCGTCGCTTTTTCATATGTTTTCGACTTTTTTCAATTCTATTCGTGATTTCTATTGACAAATTAAGCTTTTAAGGGTATAAAGAAGATAGCCTACTCTGAACTGTTTATTAAATTCACAAGGAGAACAACATTTGAGCAGAACAAAACTGAACAATAATCCTTTGAATATTGATATAAATAGTATCAATAAAATTATGGAAGATTGTGAAATTTATCATGACAAGCTAATAAAACATTGCCAAACATATTTTAAACTCAGTTACGAAGATGCCTGCGACTGTGTTCAGGACACATATCTTGCTTTATATGAAAATTTACTGCATGGAATAGAAATCAGCAATTACAAAGGTTGGTTATACAAAGTAGCATTAAACTACAATAATAAGATAATTCGTGAAAAATTAAAACGTAATGAATATGATTTTTTAAATAACGATGACAAAGACTCAGCAATAGAAAATAATCTGCACTATACCCCCGATTATTTGGAAAATATAAATCATAAAGAAGCACTTGAAGAAACAGTTCTTAAAATTATTTCTTCACTAAACGAAGATGAACGCAATTTATATATTTCTCATTATGTAAAGCGAAAATCCTTTGTTGAAATAAGTAAAAATTTAGGATTAGATGCATCAACAATAAGAAAACGGCACACTAAGCTAAAAAAGAAAATATTAAAAATGATTAAAGAATATGAAAAAAGTTAAAAATTTTATTCCTGTTTTCTAAAAATTTGACACTATATAAATAGGAGGAATGAAAGTGAAAAATAAATTCAGTAAAAATGAATTGCTTGAAATGATTAATTCAGGATTAACCGAGTTAAGTGAAGAAGAAATAAAAGAACTTATTGCAAAAGAATTAAACAAAGAAAGCTCACAGATTGATACAAATTATATTGATATATGCTTTGATTTATTAGAAGCAAAGAAAAAAAGTGAAATCAGATGCACCACAAAAAATAATAAAATCAAATCAAAAAAAGCAGTAAAAAGATTACTTATTGCGTCGATATTTGTCGTTTTCGCAATATCGGCAATTACTGTATCGGCACAATTCAATTTGAGCATACCTCAAACCATTGCACAATTAATAAACGGCAATGCTGAAATTGATTATAACTTGAAAAATGCTGACACAACCGCTGACGGATATGCTTTGTTAGATTCTAATTTAGCAAAACAGCTTTCAGATTACGGAATTAATCCGGTTACATTACCGGAAGAAATGATTACAGATAAATGTCAAATAATAAAAATTTCTAATTCAACAACAGATAAAAGCATTGAAAAAAGTATAAGCATTCAATTTGAATATGAAAATTACAAAGGTAATTTATCAATAGCACAATATTCTGATTCTTTTGAATTAGGAGGAAATGTTACTGTAGTTGATGTTATATCAGGTCATATAGAAAAAGTTAACGGCATGGATGTTATCATATTAGAGCAGACAGGAAACTATGCAACCATAAGGTATAAGGATAATTCTACAATTTATGAAATATTTATGGAAGGTGATTTGGAAACTGTAGAAAAACTTGTTAAATCAATAAAATAATGCAAATTCCGTCTGTTGAAAATTTGCTTTTTAAAGGCAATAAAAAAATTTTTTAAATTTTTTTGAAAAATCGTTCCTGTTTTTGAAAAAATTGACACTATATATACAAGAGGATATTTTCTTCTAATAAAGCTTTATTAAATTCAATAATGAAAGTGGTGAAAACGAAAATCTGTTAAAATTGAAAAACAAAAATACCAATTGAAAGGACAAAAAAGTATGAAAACAAATTCAAAAAAATCTAAAACCTCAAAAAACAGCAAAAGGTCAATTATTGCTTCTGCATTACTATTTATTCTAATGTTGTCAATGAGTGGTATTGTATATGCAAGCAGTTATACAACCACAGTTGATTTCAAGCAGAATTATAATGGAGCAGTAAGGGACTTTAATGGTCAGAATATACGTTATAGTGCAACTATGAGCAGCGACAAGAAAAATGACAATGGTACATATGTTGTACGTTTGGATCGTGAAAGCGGTATCTGGGCTTTTGAGGTTGGACGTAAAACATTAAAAAGAGTAGGTGCCGGAACTGCTGATTGGTCAAATGTTGGCAAAGGCAGATATCGTATAGGTTTCGAAAAATCTAATGATAACGTTTGGCTGTCAAGTAAGAATGTAGTTATAAAAAACTATTAATACAATTAAAATACTATGGTAACAATATTAAGAGAAGGAATTTTAAAGTTAGAATTTGCGGCATTGATAATCTATGCGATTATAATGATTGTAAAAAAGGTTAAGCTGAACAAGCTGTTATTTAATTTATCTTTTGGATTATATATATCTTTAATAATCGCCATTTGCTTTTTCCCAATTGCAATCGGTGAAATAGGCGAAGATACATTAAATAACTTTATTCCGTTTAAAAGCATTATAGACAGCATTTCAGAATCTTTCAGAGATAATACGCCATATGGTTTTGTATCGGTATTAGGTAATTTCGTAATGCTTATGCCTTTGGGATTATTTTTTAGTTTTTATATAAAAGACTTTAAAAGACGGCTGCTGAGTATATTCTTATTTTCTGTCGGAATAGAAACTATACAATTTATTATAGGACTTTTAATCGGCTACAATTACAGATGTATAGATATAGATGATGTAATTCTCAATGTTTCGGGCGGAATATTAGCCTGTGTCTGCTTTAATTTCATTTTAAAAAAATTTCATAAAAAACATAATGAGTGAATAAAAAAGTCACGGATAGCAAATACTATCTGTGACTTAATTTTTGGAGTGATTAAAATGAAAATTATCAATAACATAGCTTTAATTCTTAATATCATAGGCGGAATCAACTGGGGACTTATCGGACTTTTCAAATTCGATTTAGTCGCTTGGATCTGCGGCGGTCAGGATTCCGTATTTGCAAGAATTATTTACTGCATTGTAGGACTTGCTGCAATCTGGTGCATCAGTCTGTTATTCAATGGCAGAACCACAGAAAGAGATTAACAATGCTATACCGCCTGCCGTAACATTTCAGTTTTAATCTTATCAAGTATCTTTTTTTCAAGACGGCTGATATAAGACTGAGATATTCCGAGGCGGTCAGCAAGCTGCTTTTGGGTATGGCTTTCAGTGCCGTTAAGACCAAAGCGCATAATCATCAGATTTCTTTCTTTTTCAGGCAAAGCGTTTACTGTTTTTAACAGCAGACGCTTTTCGTCTGTGTATTCAATCGGCTCAAATACATCATCCGGCTCTGTGCCGAGAACATCACGCAGGGTCAGCTCATTGCCGTCCCAGTCAACAGAAAGCGGCTCATCAAAGCTCATTTCTGCTTTCATATTATTAACCTTTCTGAGATGCATCAGAATTTCATTTTCAATACATCGTGAGGCATAGGTTGCAAGCTTGATATTTTTTTCAGGGTTAAAGGTTTTTACCGCTTTCATAAGCCCTATTGTTCCGATAGATACCAAATCCTCGGTCGAGGTTGTTTTAGATTCAAATTTTTTGGCAATATATACAACCAACCTCAGATTATGAGTAATAAGAAGCTCCCTGTTAGCATCATTCCCCTGGGAAAGCTCCTGCATAATTCTCTGCTCCGTTTCCTTAGGCAGAGGCGGCGGCAGTGTTTCAGGTCCGTTAATATAATAGCATTTCTGCTTTTTAAACAATCTTAATAATAGCTTTTTTATTTTTTTTAGCACAAATATCACCTCAAATATTTAATAGCTGTGGATTAAGTATTGCTGAAAATT
>DBFOUY010000020.1:0-4986 GCA_048365975.1 Eubacterium sp. | reverse complement strand
TTTTTCCTTAAAAGAACAAAGGGCGGTCTGCATCTTCGTGCCGTTGGTGAAAATCCTGCAACAGCAGATGCGGCAGGTATTAATGTCAACAAGTCAAAATATTTTGCAACCTGTGTCGGCAGTATGATTGCAGGGCTGGGCGGTCTTTACTATGTTATGGATTATGCCTGCGGAGTATGGTCAAATGAGGGCTTCGGCGACCGTGGCTGGCTTGCGATTGCACTGGTTATTTTTGCTATCTGGCGTCCGAATGTAGGCATTTTCGGTTCAATCATTTTTGGCGGCTTATATATTGTTTACCTCTTTATCCCCGGTCTTGCACTGCGTACACAGGAGCTTTTCAAAATGCTGCCGTATATCGTAACAATTATTGTTCTGATTTTTGTAAGCATTAAGAATAAAAAAGAAAACCGTGGACCTCAGTCACTGGGCTTGTCATATTTCAGAGAAGAGAGATAATCATATTTTCAAAGAGGTGCTATATTGATTATTCGTGAATTTAATAAAGATGATATTTTACAGATGATTTCAATCTGGAATGATATTGTTGAGGAGGGTGTAGCCTTTCCTCAGGAAAAATGTCTTGATGAAGAAGAGGGCTTTGATTTCTTTGCTTCTCAGAGCTATACAGCCGTTGCTGAGCTTGACGGAAAAATTGCAGGTCTTTATATTCTGCATCCTAATAATATCGGAAGGTGCGGTCATATCTGCAACGCAAGCTATGCGGTTGATAAAAACTGCCGTGGTCAGCACATAGGTGAAAGGCTTGTGCTTGACTGCATTAAGCAGGGCAGGGAGCATGGCTTTAAAATTCTTCAGTTTAATGCGGTTGTAGAAAGCAATGTTCACGCAAGGCACCTTTATGAAAGACTCGGATTTGTTCAGCTCGGTACAATTCCAAATGGTTTCAGATTAAAAAACGGGCAGTATGCAAATATCTGCCCATACTACATTGAGTTATAAGAAAACAGCTGAAGGCATTTGCCTTCAGCTGTTTGTGTTTTACAGGAATTAACCCTCATATTCGTCTTCGTTTTCCCAGTTGTGCCAGATGTTCTGAACATCCTCATTTTCTTCAAACATATCAATCATTTTTGACATTGCTTTCATATCGTCAGGATTTTCAAGACGTGTGTAGGTCTGAGGAATATATGCAGGCTCTGATGATACAATGCTGTAGCCCTTTGCCTCAAGCTCATCACGGATAGTGCCAACGTCTGTTGCCTCTGTGCGGATTTCAAAAATATCCTCATCATCAGTTAAGAAATCTGTTGCACCTGCCTCGAGAGCATCCTCCATAAGCTGGTCCTCATCAACATCCTCTTTCTCAATAACAATTACACCCTCTTTGCCGAACATAAATGTTACTGAGCCTGGTGTGCCCATATTTCCGCCTGCCTTGTCGAAATAATGACGTACCTCGCTGGCAGTTCTGTTTCTGTTATCAGTAAGAGTTTCGACAACTACTGCAATGCCTGACGGACCATAGCCCTCATATACGATTTCTTCAAAGTTAGCACTGTCAGTGTCACCTGCAGCCTTTTTAAGCATTCTGTCAATATTATCGTTAGGAACATTGTTCTGCTTAGCCTTTGCAATAACATCTCTGAGCTTTGCATTGTTGTTTGGGTCAGGACCGCCGTTTTTAACTGCAACTGCAAGCTCTCTGCCTATTTTGGTGAATACCTTTGCTCTGGCAGCATCGTTAGCACCCTTTTTTCTTTTGATGGTGCTCCATTTATTATGTCCGCTCATTTTATCACTCCATTATAACTAAAATTTTAACAAAAAGATTTTAACACATATTATACTATCTTGCAAGTGAAAATTAGCTATTGTATATTGCTTTTATTTATGTTATTATATTAACGTATAATTTTAATTAAATCGGAGGATAAATTATGTTTGCTGATTATTATGATTCAATCGGTAAGGTTGCTGAAACCGACAAAGAAGTTGCTGACGCAATGGCACTTGAATTAAAAAGACAGAGAGAGAACATTGAGCTTATCGCAAGTGAAAACCTTGTTTCACCTCAGGTAATGGCTGCAATGGGCTCAGTTCTTACAAATAAATATGCTGAGGGTCTGCCTGCAAAGAGATATTACGGCGGCTGTCAGTACGTTGATATTGTTGAGGAGATTGCTATTAAGAGAGCATGTGAGCTTTTCGGCTGCAATTATGCAAACGTTCAGCCTCACTCAGGTGCACAGGCTAACACAGCAGTTTATCTTGCACTGCTTCAGCCGGGCGATACTGTTATGGGTATGAGCCTTGATAACGGCGGTCATTTAACACATGGCTCACCTGCAAATATCAGCGGTAAGTATTTCAACTTTGTACCTTACGGTGTTGATGATGAGGGCTTTATTGACCTTAAGGAATTTGCAAAGCAGGTTAATAAGGTTAAGCCAAAACTTGTTGTTGCAGGTGCATCAGCTTATCCGAGAGAGATTGATTTCAAGACAATGGCAGACATTGCTCACGCAAACGGTGCAATGTTTATGGTTGATATGGCTCATATTGCAGGTCTTGTTGCTGCAGGTCTTCACCAGTCACCAATCCCATATGCAGATGTTGTTACAACAACTACACATAAAACACTTCGTGGTCCTCGTGGTGGTTTGATTCTCTGCAACAATGAATATCTTGCAAGAAAGCTTAATTCAGCAGTGTTCCCTGGTACACAGGGCGGTCCTTTAATGCACGTTATTGCAGGTAAGGCAGTTTGCTTCGGTGAAGCTTTAAAGCCTGAGTTCAAGGAATATCAGCAGAGAGTTATTGATAATGCAAAGGCACTTGCAAAAGGTCTTACCGACAGAGGTCTTAACCTCGTTTCAGGCGGTACAGACAATCACCTTTGTCTGCTTGACCTTCGTGGTACAGATGTTACTGGTAAAGAGCTTGAGCACAGACTTGATGCTGTTCATATTACACTTAACAAGAATACTGTTCCTAACGAGCCTCTTTCACCATTTGTTACATCAGGTGTTCGTATCGGTACTCCTGCTGCAACTACAAGAGGTCTTAATACAGATGATATGGATAAAATCGCAGAGTATATTTCACTTGCTGTTACTGATTTCGATAACAAGAAGGACTATATCATTGACGGTGTAGCAGAAATCTGTGCTAAATATCCGCTTTATGAATAATATTAAGGTACTGCTGATAACAGTTCTTAAATTCGGGCTAAGGGTGCTTTATGCACCCATTAAGCTTTTTAAGACGAAAGACAGAATTGTTTATTTGTCAAGGCAGAGCAATGAAAAAAGTATTGATATGCTTTTGCTTGAAAAAGCAATAAAAAGCGAGCTTCCGAATACCGAACAGGTTTTCAGACTTCGTATGATACCTGATGGTATAGGTGCAAAAATTAAATACTGTTTCGGTGTTATAGGTGATATGTATTATATTGCCACAAGCAAGGTTGCATTGCTTGATACGTATTCAATAACCATTTCATGCCTTAGGCACAAGAAGGAGCTTAAGGTTATTCAGATGTGGCATGCATCGGGAGCTGTGAAAAAATTCGGTTTGCAAAGTATTGGCACTAAAGAGGGCAGGGATGAAAAAATCAGCAATGCTATGTGTATGCATAAGAATTATGATTATGTTCTTGCACCGAGCAAGGCAACTGCCGCTTTTTATATGGAGGCATTCGGCTGCAGTGCAGATAAAATAAAAATCTGTTCATTGCCGAGAGTTGACGAGGTACTGACTGACAACGGCAGTACTGCCGATTTTTACAGACAGAATCCTGCCTTAAGTCATAAAAAAATAGTTCTGTTTTTGCCGACCTTCAGGGACAGAGAGGCTTTTGCTGTCAACAGCCTTAAGGAAAGTTTTAAAAACGGTATGGAGGATTATCATCTAATAGTCAGCGTGCATCCGTTATTTTCAAAGGTTGGCAGGGATGAGGATTATTCATTTAACGGCAGCTTTTCAACATATGACTTAATGAAGATAGCAGATATAATAATTACTGATTATTCCGCATGTGCATTTGATGCAGGTGTTCTTATGAAACCGCTTTATTTTTATGTTCCTGATTATGATAAGTACAGCAGGGAACGTGGCTTGAATATTAATATTAAGGAAGAAATGTCTGCTGCTGTTTTTGAGGATGCCGACGAGCTTTGCAGTGCAATTAAATCAGGCAACTATAATTATAATGAGCTTTTTGCATTCAAATCAAAATATATGGAGAATACAGGCTCGGATAATGCGGAAATTCTTGCAAAATTTATTTCAATATTAGTTAATGAGGCGTAAAAATGGATTACATTTTTTCAAATAAAATCAGCAATCTTCAGCCCAGTGCAATAAGGGAAATTTTAAAGGCAACTGCCGATCCTTCAATTATTCCGCTGGCAGCAGGAAATCCTGCACCTGATGCATTCCCGATTGAAGAAATACAGAGGATTGCTCAAAATATTTTATTATCAAATCCTATTGATGCACTTCAGTATGGTGTAAGTGAGGGTTATCAGCCACTCCGTGACACAATATCTGACTGGATTAAGGACAGGGAAAATATCGGTACTGATAACGATACAGTTCTGATTTTATCAGGTGCAACACAGGTTATGGATTTGGTCACAAAGGTGCTTTGTAATGAGGGCGATACAGTTATTTGTGAAGAACCGTCTTTTATAGGCTCACTCAATTGCTTCCGCTCCTATGGTTGTAAGCTGAAGGGCGTTCCTGTTGAAGCTGACGGAATGAATATTGATGCCCTTGAAAAAGCACTTGAAGAAACAGATAATGTTAAATTTATTTATACAATTCCTAATTTTCAGAATCCGTCAGGTGCAACAATGTCACTTGAAAAAAGGCAGAGATTATACAGCCTTGCAAAAAAACACGGTGTTATTGTTTTAGAGGATAATCCCTATGGCGATTTACGTGTATCAGGTGAAAATGTTCCGTCAATAAAGTCAATGGATGATGATGGTATTGTTATTTATGCAGGCTCTTTTTCAA
>DBFOUY010000019.1:0-3388 GCA_048365975.1 Eubacterium sp. | reverse complement strand
CCACCGCAAAGGAGTGGATACAAATGACTGAATGTACTCTTTATGTGGCACTGCCGATGTATAAAGTGGGGAAAGAGGATGAGTTTGCAGGGGATAGGGGTAAGACGGAATTTATTGATAATAACAATATAATCAGCAGACAGGTTACATATCTTTCCAAGCTTGACAAAGTAAAAGGTTTTTATATTTTTTCTTACAGCTCATTAAAAGATAATGATGAAACCAAAAATCTTTATTCAGCAATGCAGTAATCGCTGCAGAAATCTGTAATTCTTACATTGAGTGTTTTGCCTACCAGATTTTCACTTGATTTTAACTGAACAGGGATATAGCTTTTAGTATATCCCTGATAGACGCTTTCTCCTACCTTGTTTTCAAACAATACTTCTTTTGTTTTGCCTATGAGATTTCTTAAATAGCATTGTCTGATTTTTTCTGTTTCTTCAATCATAACAGAGGCACGGCGTTCCTTTTCAGCTTTTGGAACACTGTCGCCTTTTCTTGAAGCGGCAGTTCCGTTTCTTTCACTGTATGGGAAGGTGTGTACCTTTTCAAAGGCGATTTCTTTCACAAAGGAAAGGCTTTCTTCAAAGTCATTTTCGCTTTCTTCATTAAAGCCAACCATAACATCAGTTGTGATGCTTGTATCTTCAAATGAATTTCTCAGCTTAACACACAGCTCTTTGTACTCATTTGCAGTATAGTGTCTGTTCATATTTTTTAAAGTTTTGTCGCAGCCGCTCTGCATTGACAGATGGAACTGAGGGCAGAATTTATCAATCTTTGAAAGTCTTTCAATAATGTCATCTGTTATATGGTCAGGCTCAAGAGAGCCTAAACGTACACGTGTTATGTTTTCATTATCAGCACAGATTTTAACAGCGTCAACTATGTCAAAATCCTCGCTTTTTCCATATGCCGAAAGGTTAATGCCTACAAGCACGATTTCTTTAATTCCTGAATTTGCAAGAGAATTAATCTCACTTTTAATGTCATCAGGATTTTTAGAACGTACTCTGCCTCTTGATTTAGGTATTATGCAGTATGAACAGAATCTGTCACAGCCATCCTCAATTTTAACAAATGCTCTTATTCTGTCGCTGAAGCTGTTGATTGAGCATTCTCTGAATTTGTCGCCTGCTTCGTGCTTTTCAATTCTGAGCAATCTGTTTTTATCGGTGTTATATTCGTTAATAAGCTTAAGGATATCACCATCGTTTTTATTTGAAAAAATAATATCTGCCTCTGTCAGCTTTTCTGCATCCTCAGGAAAAGCCTGAGGCATACATCCGGTCAGAATTATAACTGAGTCAGGGTGCTTTCTCTTGAATTTTCTGACATTCTGTCTTGTTTTCTGGTCAGCGGTTGCTGTAACAGTACAAGAGTTGATTATGTAATAGTCTGCTTCCTCAGCAGGTGAAACAATATCAAAGCCTGCATTTTTCAGCAGTTCACTCATATATTCAGTTTCGTATTGATTGACCTTGCATCCAAGTGTATAAAAAGCAGCTTTCATAACCTACCTCCAAATCTTTTATGTGATTATAACAAAGTTTTGTTATTAATACAAGGTTTTGGTAATAGTATTTAGTGGTGATATTATGAAAAAATGTATTATATTTTTTATGTCCCTGCTTATTTTTGTTTCAATGCCCGTAAAAATAATGGCGGAGGATAAGGAAATTAAAGTCAAGTCAAGTATATTGATGTGTATGAATACGGGTGATGTTATAAGTGAAGAAAATGCATATGAGCATCTTTCTCCTGCATCGGTCACTAAAATTGTCAGTCTGCTTATAATTCTTGAAGCAATTGACAGCGGAAAAATCGGTCTTGATGATATGGTAGCTGCCAGTGAAAATGCCGTATCAAAGGGTGGCTCTCAGATATGGCTTGAGGTCGGTGAGCAGATGAGTGTTAATGATTTGCTGAAGGCAGTTGTTATAGCCTCAGCAAATGATGCCTGCACACTTCTTGGTGAGTATATTGCAGGCAGTGATTCAGCCTTTGTTGATATGATGAACAGCAGAGTTAAAGAATTAGGACTAAAAGACAGTCATTTTGAAAACTGCACGGGTCTTGATGATGAAATAACAAATCACTATTCCTGTGCTTATGATCTTGCAGTGATAGCATCCGAAGTAATGAAGCACGATATTGTGAAGCAGTATTCAACCGTTTGGCTTGACAGCCTCAGAAACGGCAAAACTGAGCTTAATAATACAAATAAGCTTGTTAATAAGTATAATGGAATTACAGGCTTGAAAACAGGCACAACCTCAAAAGCAGGCTTTTGCCTTTGTGCAACAGCATCACGTGACGGACTTAATCTTGTATCTGTTGTGCTTGGTGCAGATACAAGTGATGACAGATTTCAGAAATCAGTTAGTCTGCTTGACTACGGCTTTGCAAATTATAAGGTGCAGAAATTTGAAATTGATGAAAGCAAGCTTACAAATGTTAAAGTGAAAAATGGCGTTGTTAAGGAAATAAAGCCGACAGCAGGTGACTGCGGTGAAATTATGCTGCCTAAAGCATCATCAGATTTTGAATATGAATACAAAATCTCTGCTGAGGTTAAAGCACCTCTTAAAGCAGGTGATGAGCTTGGAACAATTGTTGTCAGCAGTGGTGGAAAAGAAATATCAACAATAACACTTACTGCCGATAAGGATATTGAAAAAATCACTTTCAAATACATATTTATACATATGCTTAAGAATATTTAAAAATAATGTTGATTATTTCATAAAAATGGTGTATTATAATTATTCAAGTAAAATTGAGAATATGTTATACAAATTTGAGGTGATACCATGTCTATGAAATTTATTTCAAATCACGCAGAGGGTATAGTTTCAGCAGCTGACATCAAGGCTCTTGAGCCGCAGGCAGTTGAGGCTATGAATACACTGCACAACAAAACAGGCGAGGGCAATGATTTTCTCGGCTGGGTTACCCTTCCTACTGATTATGACAAGGAAGAGTTTGACAGAATTAAAAAGGCTGCTGAATACATTAAGGATAATGCGGACATTCTTATTGTAATCGGTATCGGCGGCTCATATCTCGGTGCAAGGGCAGTTATTGAGTGCCTTAAGTCACCAAATTACAACTCAATTAAAAAGGACACACCCAATATTTATTTTATCGGTAATTCAATCAGCCCTTCAATGCTTACTGAGCTTGTTTCTATATGTGAGGGCAAGGATATTTGTGTTAATGTTATCAGCAAGAGCGGAACAACAACAGAGCCTGCAATAGCTTTCCGTGTATTCCGTGATCTTGTTTATAACAAGTATTCTGCAGATGAGGCAGCAAAAAGAATTTTTGCAACAACAGATAAAGCAAAGGGTACATTAAAGCAGCTCGCAGATGATGAAGGCTA
>DBFOUY010000018.1:0-5483 GCA_048365975.1 Eubacterium sp. | reverse complement strand
TAAAAATTTCAATTGTTTTCATTTCTGATTTCCTTTGCTGCCTGTACTAAATTTTTAAGACTTGCGGAGGTTTCGGATACGTTCCTTGTTTTCAGTCCGCAGTCTGGATTCACCCAGAGTTTATCCTTGTCAATCTTTTTAAGCATTTTTCTGATTGCTGTTTTTATTTCATTAACAGACGGCACTCTCGGTGAATGAATATCGTAAACACCAGGTCCGACTTCTGTCCTGAAATTGTTTTCTTTAAGTGAATCAAGAATAAGCAAGTCAGAGCGTGAGGCCTCAAAGGTAATAACATCGGCATCCATATCATCTATTGCTTTAATAATGTCGGTAAATTCACTGTAGCACATATGAGTGTGAATTTGTGTTGCAGACTGGCAGCCGCTGTGAACAAGACGGAAAGCAGGGATTGCCCAGTCAAGATATTCACTGTACCAATCTGATTTTCTCAACGGGAGCTTTTCTCTTAATGCCGCCTCATCAACCTGAATAATATTTATTCCGTTTGCTTCTAAATCAAGAACTTCATCACGGATTGCAAGAGCAATCTGCAAGGTACTTTCTTTAATGGAAATATCTTCACGGGGGAAGGACCAGTTAAGAATTGTGACAGGACCTGTGAGCATTCCTTTCATAGGCTTATCTGTAAGGCTCTGAGCATATGCGGACCAGTCAACAGTGATAGGCTTGTTTCTTGAAATATCACCCCAGATAATCGGCGGTTTGACACACCTTGTACCATAGGACTGCACCCATGCCTTTTCGCTGAACAGATAGCCGTTAAGATTTTCGCCGAAATATTCAACCATATCGTTTCTTTCATATTCACCGTGAACAAGCACATCAAGTCCAATTTCTTCCTGCTTCTTTACACATTCGGCAATCTTATGTCGGTTAAATTCGATATACTGTTCTTCTGATATATCGCCATTTCTGAATGCCGTGCGGTTTGCTTTGACATCCGCTGTCTGCGGGAAGGAGCCGATTGTTGTGGTCGGTAACATAGTAAGATTAAGTTTGTTTTTCTGTATTCTTTCTCTTTCGGTAAATTCGGGAAGCCTGATATAATCCGAGTCTTTGATTTCAGCAGTTCTTTTCTGAACATCAGCATTAAAGCAGTCCTTTCTGTTTTCAAAAAGCTCTGCATTTACTTTGAATATATCTGAATGTGTATATTCCGTTTCAGATAATTCCTTAAGCTGTGCAAGCTCAATGAGCTTTTCCTCTGCAAAGGCAAAATGCTTTGTATATTTTTCAGGCAGCTTCGTTTCATTTTTTAATGTATATGGAACATGAAGCAGAGAGCAGGATGTAGATATTACTGTTTTTATCTCACTGTTTTTCAGTTCATCCAAAGCAGCAAGTGCTTTTGAATAATTGTTTTTCCAGATATTCTTGCCATTCACAACGCCGCCAAATAAGATTTTATTATTTGGAAAACCGTTTGATTTAATAAGATTAACTGTTTCTTTTCCCTCGATAAAATCAAGTCCGATACCATCAAAATCAAGTGAAACAGCATTATTATAGCAGTCACGGATATCTCCGAAATATGTCTGCAATAACACCTTAACGGATTTCTTTGATGCAAGAATACTCTTATATAATTTTTCAAATAATTTTATATCATTTTCAGTCAAATCATGCACAAGGCACGGTTCGTCAAATTGTACCCACTCTGTACCGAGATTATTAAGTTCTGAAAGAAAAGCGGAGTATGCACATATTACATCATCCGCATAGTCACAGGCGACTTTAGAACCAGTATATCGGATTAGCTTCAAAAGGGTAAATGCACCGATTATTACAGGCTTTGTCTGAATGCCAAGTTCCTTTGCCTCCTTATACTCATCGAAAGGCTTTGTGCCTGTAAGCTTAATCTGAATACTGTCGTCAATTTCAGGCACCATATAGTGATAATTTGTATTGAACCACTTTTTCATTGCAAGTGCTTTAGCATCGCCTGCCTCGCTCTGATAGCCTCTCGCCATAGCAAAATATGTGTCAAGAGATGACAAACCAAGTGATGAATATCTTTCAGGAATAATTCCGAAAAGCACTGCTGTGTCCAGCATATTATCATATAATGAAAAATCGTTTGACGGTATGAAATCAAGACCTGATTTCTGCTGAATTATCCACTGACTTTTTCTTATTTCCTGTGCTGTTTTTTGAAGGGCATCAGCAGAAATCTCATTTCTGAAATATTTTTCTGTTGCAAATTTAAGTTCTCTCAAGGCTCCGACTCTCGGATATCCGATTACAGAAGTACGCATATTTTTTCTCCTTTTTATTTGTTTTCAGACAAAAAGCCTGTTTGTACTCACTTTTTACAGTGTAGCACAAACAGGCTGATATGCGTTAATACTTCTTTTTGATGTTTGGTCATAGATAAAAACTATGGCTAATATTCCGCAATATATTTTTTCAGGTGTTCAAGATAACGGATGCTCACCCCATTTAACGGTCTGTCAGTTGGTGTAATATATCCGATTTCCATTATTTCATCACTTTCAAGCGGAATGGATACAATGTCTGTACCATTAAGATCACTGCTTAAAATTCCAGATGAGATAGTATATCCGTTAAGTCCTATTAAAAGGTTAAATAATGTTGCACGGTCTGTAACAATTATGCTCTGCGGACTTTCCTCCGTACTGTGCAGTTCTTCTGAATAGTAAAAGGAATTATTGATACCCTGCTCATAGGTAAGACGGGGGAAATCCCTCAAATCCTCAAGAGTAACAGAACTTTTTTCTGTAAGAGGATTTCGACGGCTGACAAACACGTGTGGCTTTGCCGTAAACAACGGAGTAAATTTTAAATCAGCATTATCCGTTATACGAAGAATAACCTCACGGTTGAAATTGCTTAAAAACAGAATACCAAGCTCACTGCGTGATGTCCTGACATCTTCGATAATATCGTGAGTTCTTGACTCTCTCAATGTAAATTCATATTTATTTTTTCCGTATTCCTTAACCAAAGCAACAAACGCATTGACAACAAAGGCATAATGCTGGGCTGAAATTGCAAAAACACGGCGGATATGCGTTTTTTCTTTATACTGCTGTTCCAGAAGCTCTGCCTGTTCCACTACCTGCCTCGCATAAGACAAAAATTTAGTGCCTTCTTCCGATAAGTATACACCTCTGTTATTCCGACAGAATATTGTTATACCCATTTCCTTTTCAAGTACGGAAACAGATTTTGAAAGGCTCGGCTGTGCTACAAGCAGTTTTTGTGCAGCGGAGGTAATTGAGCCGCATTCTGCAATGGCAATTATATATTTTAACTGTTGCAATGTCATTTTATCAGCACCTTCAGATTTCTATCTGAATTAAGTATATATCAGATTTACATAATTTTCAATATTGAATGATAGTCCTTGCTTTTCTTTTTTACTTATTTGATATTTTTTTCAGTATCTTCTTTACTGATAGTTTTTACACCGAAAATGAAGTAAATTATATGACATATCCACACAATGCCGAGAATGATGCAGGGAATATATATTGCCTTGCGAAACATCATAAAAAATCCGAATCCCATAAGCAGTGTTACACTTGAGATAATTGTTGCTTTTGTCTGTACTGTCATACCTTTTTTCTTGACAAATGACTCAAGGTGCTTTTTGTACATTTTTGTGCTTACAAACCAATTATGCAGCTTTTGTGATGAGTTTGCAAAACAGAACACTGTTACAAGGAAAAACGGCACAGTTGGTAAAATGGGAAGTGCTATTCCTATACAGCCGAGTGCAAGGCATATACATCCTAATACTATAAACAGAATTTTTTTAATTTTCAAGTTTTTTATCCTCTCTTTTTTCATATTCACTTCACGCTTGCTTTCCGTACTTTTTGCCATCAGCTCATTCTCCCGTGCTCAACAGCGTAAGTTCTGTCTGCAATATGCATTGTTGATTCTCTGTGAGATACAAGCACAATTGTTTTGCCTTGTCTTTCATTCTGAAGTGATTTCAGAATTACCGCCTCATTCAGACTGTCAAGATTGCTTGTAGGCTCGTCAAGCAGCATAAGCGGAGCATTGTGTAAAAAGGCTCTGGCAAGTCCCAAACGCTGTTTTTCACCGCCTGAAAGGGTGTCACCGAGTTCTCCGACCTGTGTGTCATATCCGTCAGGCAAACTGATAATAAAATTGTGAACAGATGCTTTTTTGCATGCGTTCTCTATTTCTTCGTCTGTTGCATCAAGCTTTGCTATTCGCAGATTATTTTTTATACTGTCGTGAAATAAGTGTGTTTCCTGGGTAACAAAGCTTTCCAAATCTCTCAGATTTGATGTGTTTACGCTGTTAATGGAAGTATCGGATATTTTTATATCACCCTTTTTCACATTCCAAAAGCGCATTAAAAGTTTGAGAAGGGTAGATTTGCCGCTGCCGCTTTTGCCGATAATACCTATGATTTTATTTTCAGGTATTTTGACAGAAACATCTGATAAAATGATTTCGTCACCATATGAAAAGGTTACATTTTCAATTTCAGCACCATTGAATTCAATAACAGGTTTATCGGTTATCTCTTCTGTAACAGGTGTTTCTTCTAAAATATCAAGAACTCTGTTTCCTGCTGCAAGGGTGTTTTGCAGTGTGCTGCCGAGATTTGCAAGTGCAATTACAGGACCGAATGAGCTCATCAGTGCAATTGCAGGAATAAGTATTCCGTCAAAATCTATTTTGCCTGAGTTATAAAGTGAAAGGGCAGTAAATAGCATAACAAGGTCAAAAATCAGAATAACAGTATTCGTAACGGCAATATTTCTGCCTGCGATTTTTTTCATTCGCTTTTCGTCATCAGAAAGTGAAGCGTTTTGTTTATTGATTTGTTCAAGCCTTTTTGCACCTTGATTGTATTGAAGTGTTTCGGATAATCCACGAATACTGTCAAGCATAAATGCACTCAGCTCACCTGATTTTGTTCGGAATTTAATTCCGTCATCACCGCTCATTTTTGATATTGCAAGAGGAATAATAGCTCCTACTGTTAGGTATGCAAACAGTGCAATAATCCCAAGCAGTGGGTGATAACTGCTGATAAAAATACACAGGATTATTGAAAATAATATTGCAATCGCCGTCGGTGAAATCGTGTGGGCATAGAAAACCTCAAGCAGTTCAATGTCTGATGTGATTACAGAGATTAAATCACCCTTATCCTTTCCCTCAAGCTTAGCAGGGCATAATTTGCGAAGTGCCCTGAATACTTTATCTCTGATAATTGCAAGCAGCTTGAATGCAATAAAATGGTTGCAGGCCTGCTCTGCATATCTGAGAAGCCCACGTACAAGTGCAAAAATACAAACACATATAAATGTTGCAGCAAGTGATACAGGAACTTCAAAATGCAGTAAATTCAAAACTGCATATCCGCCGAAAATCGTTATAAATGAGGCACACAGATGACCGATAAGTCCCATAATAATTGCAAGCAGCATATAACATGTCAGCGGCTTTAC
>DBFOUY010000017.1:0-19249 GCA_048365975.1 Eubacterium sp. | reverse complement strand
GATTATTCAATAAGTGACCATCGCTCTTTCTTTAATGGGTACAGTAATGAAAAGCAAGCAAAAGGCGGTTTTGATGAAACAGAGTATCAGGACATGGATGCAATTCCATATATTTCAGATGCTTATGGAGAAAAGAGCATTATTGTTAATCTTCAGATTGATGAGTATACTGATTTCTTTAAATGCTTTTCAGGTGAAGTGTTTAAAAGCAAGCTTTATAATGAATGGGACAATGATTATACCCGTCTTAATTATGATAATTATTATGAAGCATTTTTTACTGATTACAGCGATTTTTATTTAGACCTCAAGAAAGTACTTGGTGAGGAAAAGGAAACAATCTTTCTTGATTTAGATTCCTATGATGAACAGGTGCTTGAGCAGCTTAATGACGTTGACATTCAAGGGGAGATAAATCTTGACAAAATAGCATCAGGCGAAGAGGTTATAATGCTTGCCCCTCAAAAGGTTGAATACAGTGTTGAGCTTGACAAAAGAGGCTCAATCAACAATCAAAAGCTTGTTGACGGAGAAAAGCCTGAAAAGAATCATCAGATTATTTTTGATGCCGAATGTCCTTATAAGGTTGGCGACACTCTCAATTTAACTATTGCTGTTAGTGAAAGCACAGATGACGAGGGTAAGCCTGTTGATGTTGAGCTGACACATAAGCAGGTTAAAATAGGTGCAATCGTTTCACCGGGGACCACAAGAAAAGTCGATTATATCAGACGGGGAAGCGATTTGGCTCTGTTAACCTCAAATCAGGGAATGAACAGCTTTATGAATGGTGTAAAGTATGACAGTATATATCTTCTTACAGATACTGAGCTTGATGATAATAAAGATAAAGTCATTCAGGAGGGGCTTGAGCCTTTTGAAATTCAGCACGATGCCTATGTTATGTCAAATTATGAATATCTGCAAATGCAGCAGGACGACACAAGTGCAATTTATTACTCATTGCTGGCACTTATAACAATCTGCTTTGTAATCTGTGCAAGCATTATCAATAACACACTTTCGGCAAGAATAAGAGAAAGTAAAAAACAAATCGGCACAATACGTGCCTTCGGTGCTAATCAGACTGATCTTGTAAAATCATATTTTAAGCAAATGATGTCAATGCTGCTTGTGGGTATTATGTCAGGTTTTGCGATTTATGCAGTCGGTTTTATTGCTGTGATTATAAGTAATAAGCTTAAGGGCAGAAGTATTGATTTGATTTTTGACCCATGGCTGACACTTGTTTTCTGTGTTGTCCTTATTGCGGTGAGCACTGTTAATCTCTGGCTCAAGGTGCGTAAGGAAATGAAGAACAGTATTATTGAAAATATAAGAGAATTGTAACAAAAAATTCCCCTGCAGATATAGTCCGCAGGGGAATAATTCGTCTTATGCATTCTGAATTTTAGTTGTGATTTTGTTAATCAGAACATCATATCTGCAAAGCTTTTTGATGAAATCAAGCAGCAGAGCGAGTGCCAGTGACATAGCAAAGAATATTACGAATATCAGCATAAAGTGACCGAAAGAGTAAACAGTTTCTGTTAAATAATTATGTCTTATAAATGTGTGGGTGAGGAAGATTGTCATTGAATGCTTGCCGAGAAATTCAAGTATTTTATTAATTCCGGGAATACGGATTATACAGAATCTGAAAAAGCATACGAATGCCAGCGGAATTACGCCGTAGTTAAGCTCCCATGCATCAGTGCGGTCATACTTAAGCATTATAATATATCCGAGTCCGATCAGTCCGCCGAATAAAACAAAGGAAATAATATATGACAGTATTTTATTTTTCGGCAGCCTTTCCTCAATCTTATTGAACAGGTCATAATCTGCAAACATCATTCCGAAAATTACAGGAAGAATAAATGTGTAAATGTTTGTTCCGCCGGGATAACCAACCTTTAATAGCCTTGGCAGTGCTGTTATTAAAAGAATAATAGGCAGATATCCAACCTTTTTTGAAAGAGCATAAACGAGAGGAATAATAAGGATGAACACAATTGCAGCACTCATATACCACCATGTGCCGCACATTGACGGTGTTTTTAACAGATTTGCAAGACCAAGAAAATCGTTGGCAACATAGAATATTCCTGCATATGGAGTCTTTTTAAAATAAGTTGTGTACGGTAACCTGTCAATAATCATTGTCACAACAAAGGCAATAATATAAATAAACCAGAAGCCTGACATCGTTTTTATTAATCTTGTAGTGTTCCATTTAACAATGTCCCTGCGGTTGAATTTCTGATTTGCAATTGACTTAAGCAAGCCGTAGCCTGTTATAAAAGCGAACAGGCTAACGCATACTTTGAACAGAAAAGAAACATTTACAACAAATGTCTGGCTGAATGGTGTGAAATCAATATCAAAGCCCTTGAATCTGTCAGCAGTGCAGTAAAGATGGTGAAAAAGCATCAGTATTATTGCAAGCCCCTTAATTGAAAAGGAGTCGTTTTTTGTAAGTCCCTGTTTCATTTTTCAGTCCTTTCAGAATAATGTAAATTATATACAGTATAATATCATATTGTTATTTTATTGTCCACACTTAATTGCTTTGACAAACAGCTGTATGTTTGATATAATTATATAATTAAAACAATGTGTATATAAAAGCGGGAGATAATATGACGGTAAAACGTTTATTTGATTTATTTTTTAAAAATATAAAAAAGGTCGGCAAAAGTCAGTTTTTTAGAGCTAAGTTTTATGTTACAAATTATGCTGAGAAGTATGATATTGATGACCATCTGATTCTGCTTGAAGCCTTCAGCGGTGACGATTTTTCAGGAAATCCTTTTTATATTCTTGAAAATGTTTGTAATGACAAAAAGTTCAGGGATTACAAAAAACTCATAGCTGTTGAAAAAGCAAGTGTTGCAAAGGTTAAAGCAATTCTTGATAATTACGGATTTAAGGATAATGTTAAAATCGTTCAGAAAAACAGCCCTGCTTACTGCAAGGCATTGATTACTGCAAAATACCTTGTCAATAATGTTGCTTTTCCCACATACTTTATGAAACGTGAGGGGCAGATTTATCTGAATACATGGCATGGTACTCCTCTCAAGGGGCTTGGCAGAAGCATTAAGGATAACCCTAACAGTATCGGCAATGTTCAGCGAAACTTTTTTATGGCTGATTATCTGCTCTATCCAAATGATTATTCATTTGAGCATATTAAAGAGGATTATATGCTTGACTGGTTCTATAAGGGTAAATATGTCCTTGCAGGCTATCCCTGCAACGGCAGGCTTTTTGATAACTCGAGAGTTGAAAAAATCCGCAGGGAGTTTGAGCTTGAGGATAAAAAGGTTGTTATCTATATGCCTACATGGAGGTCTGTTGACAAGGATGACACAATAAACAAGCAGATTTATTATATTATGCACCTGCTTGTTGAAATGGAGTCAAGGCTTGATGAAAACACAGTTGTTTTTGTTAAGCTTCATCATCTTGCCTCTGCTGAAATTGATCTGGAGGGCTTTGAAAAAATCAGGGAATTTCCTTCAAATTATGAAACCTATGATTTCCTTAATATTGCAGATTGTCTTATTACCGACTATTCAAGCGTTATGTTTGATTTTGCAAATACAGGCAGAAAGATTTTGCTTTATACCTATGATAAAGAAGAGTATATGGCAGGCAGAAGTATGTATTTTGATATTGAAAAGCTGCCGTTTTTTGCAACATATGATGCACGTCAGATTGTCGATGCGGTTAATAATGACAAACTTGAATATGATTACAGTGAATTTGTAAGGGAATACTGTAATTATGACAATAAAAATGCTGCAAGAAATCTTGTTAATCTTATGATTACAGGCAGAAAGTCGCCTGAAATGAAGCTGATAAACGGCACTGATTTTAAGAATGACAAGGAGAATGTGCTTATTTATGCAGGCGTTCTGCAGAAAAACGGAATGACCACCGCACTTAAAAATCTTGTCAACAGTCTTGATGCTGATGAAAGAAATTATATTCTCACCTTCTATGCAGGAAAGACTAATGCAAATAAGCTTCTTATTAACGAATTTCAGCATGGTGTAAAATACATTCCTATGCAGAGCTCTAAAAATCTGACAGTCAGAGAAGCGTTTCTTCAGGTGCTGTATTATATGAATATAAACACTAAAGCAACTCAAAAGGCACTTGACAGTATTTATGAGAGAGAGCTTAAGCGCTGTTTCCCCACAATCAGCTTTGATCACGCTATTCATTTTACAGGATATGAAAAGCATATTATGCAGCTTTTCGGCAGACTGAAATGCCCTAAGTATATCTGGGTGCATAATAATATGTATAAGGAATCCACCACAAAGAATAATTTCCACATCAACTCTGTAAAATATGCCTATGCAAATTACGACAAAATTGTTGTTGTAAGGGATACAATGGGTGAGGAGCTTAAACCGTTTATGAGCGATGAGGAGCAGAAGAAAATCTGCGTTGTTCATAACCAAAATGATGTTGAAAATATTGTAGGCAAATCAAAGCTTGAGGTTGAGTTTCAGGATGATACCTTCTGTACGGCAAAGCTTTCAGAGCTTAATAAAATACTTGTTGATAAATCGGTTAACAAGTTTGTTAATATTGCACGCTTTTCTAAAGAAAAGGGTATTAACAGACTTATTACTGCTTTTGATAAGTACAGGAAAGAAAACGATCCGAATGCATGGCTAATTGTAATAGGCGGATATGGTATTGAGTTCCCTAATATCCTTGCAATGGTGCAGGACGAAAAGGGAAATACACTTATAGATAATGTTATTATTATCAAGTCAATTATGAATCCTTATCCGATTCTGAAAAAGTGTGATGCTTTCGTGCTGTCATCTCTTTATGAGGGCTTGCCGATGACGATTATAGAAGCACTTATTCTTGATGTTCCTGTTATTTCAACCGATATTACAGGTCCTAAGGAGTTTCTTGAGGCAGGCTACGGCTATCTTGTTGACAACAGCGAACAGGGCTTGATTAAGGGCTTCAAAGCTTTTAAGAATAATGAGCTTAATGGTCTTGTTAAGTTTGATGTTGAGAAATTCAACAGTGACGCAATGGCAGAATTTGAGCAGGTGTTTGAATAGTTTTAAAACCGATAAGTGCGGTATCCCCGGCGTTTATCGGTTTTTTTATTGCAGACAGTTGATTATTTCCGTTTTATCAACAAATCCTGTTTATATAATTGATTATAATTTAAATATATGATATAATAAAATGGCTATACTTACATTAGGATAAATATTAAATCCCAAGGAGTGCATTCGTATGAAATTGAAATCATTTAAGAAAGGAGTTCATCCTTACGGCGGCAAGGAGTTGTCTAAGGATTGTGAAATTAAAAGCATCGCAGCAGGCTCTGTTATGGTTTATCCGCTTTCACAGAGCATAGGCACACCCTCAAAGGCAGTTGTCAGTGTCGGTGACAGAGTTCTTAAGGGTCAGCTTATAGCTGAGGCTGATGGTTTTATTTCAGCTCCGATTTACAGCAGTGTTTCAGGTGTTGTAAAGAAAATCGAAAAAAGGCTTGTAACTAACGGTTCAATGGTTGAGTCAGTCATTATTGAAAATGATATGGCAGACGAATCCGTTCCGGGCTTCGGTGAGCCGCGAAATGCCGATAATTTAACATCGAATGAAATTCTTGACATCATCAGGGCTTCGGGTATTGTCGGTCTTGGCGGTGCAGGCTTCCCTGCAAGTGTTAAGCTTGCTCCGAAAAATCCGCTTGATATTGATACGCTCATTATCAACGGCGCAGAGTGTGAGCCGTATCTCACCTCTGATTACAGACTTATGATTGAAAAGGCAGATGGGATTCTTAAAGGTATTAAAACAATTCTTAAGCTGTTTCCTAATGCAAAGGCTGTTATCGGTATTGAGGATAATAAGGCTGATGCAATAAAGCTTATGGAGGATAAAACCTCAGGTGATGATAGAATCAGTGTTCAGGCACTCAAAACAAAATACCCTCAGGGCGGTGAAAGACAGCTTATTTATGCAGTAACAGGCAGAAAGCTCAATTCAAAAATTCTTCCTGCTGATAAGGGCTGTATTGTTGTTAACACAGCAAGCTGCTTTGCATTTTATGAGGCGGTTTATCTTAATATGCCGCTTGTTCACAGAGTTATGACAATAACAGGAGAGGCTGTAAACAGTCCCTGTAATGTTGATGTTCCTCTCGGTATGAGCCACAGCGAGGTGCTTGAGGCTTGCGGCGGTGCAAAGGATGATGTAGTGAAGTTTATTTCAGGCGGACCTATGATGGGTATGTCTATGAGCACACTTGATGTTCCTGTTGTTAAAACCTCATCATCAATCCTTGCATTTTCAAAGGATGATGTGGCAATGCTTCCGCAGTCAGCCTGTATTCACTGCGGCAAGTGCGTTGCTGCCTGCCCTGAAATATTGATTCCTCAGATGATGTGCAAATCAATTAAAACAAATGATTATGAAAGATTCGCTGACCTCGGCGGTATGGAGTGTATGGAGTGCGGTAGCTGCACCTTTGTATGCCCTGCAAAAATTCCGCTTACCCAGATGTTCAAGCTGGGCAAGGTTAAGGTCAGGGAAGTTCAGCTTGGTAAATAAGGAGGGGAATAAAAATGTATAATGTTTCGGTATCTCCTCACGTGAGGTCACAGAATACCACAAAATCAGTAATGCGTGACGTTGCCATTGCACTTCTTCCGATATTGGCATTCGGTGTTTATCAGTTCGGTTTAAGAGCTTTGATGGTAATCGCAATATGCATTGTCACCTGTGTTTTAAGTGAGCTGATTTTTGAGCTGCTTGCAAAAAAGACAGTTACAATATTTGATTACAGTGCAGTTGTAACAGGTATGATTCTGGCAGTTAATCTGCCTGCAAATGTTGCATGGTGGATTCCTGTTATAGGCAGTGTGTTTGCAATTGTTGCAGTTAAAATGCTCTTTGGCGGTCTGGGTCAGAACTTTATGAATCCTGCACTTGCTGCAAGATGCTTCCTGTTGATTTCCTTTACAGGAAGAATGAGCGATTTCTCAATCGACGGCGTTTCGAGTGCAACACCGCTTGCAGTGCTTAAGGGCGGTGAAGAGGTTGATTTACTCACTCTTTTCCTCGGTTTTCACGGCGGATGCATAGGTGAGGTTTCAGCACTCGCAATTTTAATCGGCGGTCTTTACCTTATTGTTAAAAAGGTTATTTCCGTAAGGATTCCGCTTACTTACATTCTTTCAACCGCTTTATTTATATTTGTAATTAATATAGCAGGCAATGATGTTTCTTTGAATTATATGCTCGGTCAGGTGCTTTCAGGCGGACTGCTTGTAGGTGCATTCTTTATGGCAACCGATTATGTTACAAGCCCGATTACACCTTGGGGTCAGATAATTTACGGAATAATCCTCGGTCTGCTTACTGCACTTTTCCGTGTTCTCGGTTCTTCCGCAGAGGGCGTTTCATATGCAATTATAATCGGCAACCTTCTTGTTCCGATTATAGAAAAGATTACAATTCCAAAGCCTTTCGGCTGCGAAAAAGCGAAAGGAGAGAATAAATAATGGCCAAGAAAAAATCAAACATTTTACTCAATACTCTTGTATTAGTAATAGTTACCCTTATTTGTGTTGCTCTTCTTGCAGTTGTTAATCAGGTTACAAAGGGTCCTATTGAACAGGCAGAGATTAATGCAAGGGCAGAAATCTATAAGGTTGTTTATCCTGATGCTTCAGCCTTTGCAGAGGTTGAGAATACTGACGAAATGCTTGAAAAATCAGCAGAGGTTATGAAAAATGCAGGCTATGACGGTTGCTTTGCAAATGACGTTCTGTCTGTAACAGATGCAGGCGGCAGCGTTGTCGGTTATGTTATTGCAGCTACATCACCAAGCGGCTACGGCGGTGATATTCAGGTTGCTATCGGTGTAACAAAGGATGGCAAGCTCACAGGCTTTGACGTTATCACCAACAGTGAAACTGCAGGTCTTGGCTCAAAGTGTACTGAGCCTGATTTCAAAAATCAGTTTGCAGGCAAGCCTGCCTCAACACTTGAGGTTACAAAATCAGGTGCAACTGCAGACAATCAGATTGACGCAATCAGCGGTGCTACAATCACAAGCAATGCCGTAACAGAGGCAGCTAATGCCGCTATCGTATTCTATCAGGAAAACTTTGCAGGCGGTGTTAAGGATAAGGTTGAGAATGTAGTGGTTGATAATGCTGAGGAGCTTGGCGACAGCTACAAAATCACTGTAACAACCACTAAGGGCTTTGCAGGAAAAATTACACTTGCTGTTGAAATTGGCAAGGACTCAACACTCAAGAGCTTTGAGGTTATATCATCAAATGAAACACCCGGTTATGGCGCAAAGGCACAGGAGGCTGATTATGCAGCACAGTTTGTTGGATTGAAGGCTGACAAAATTGCATCAGTAACCACAGGTGCAAATAAGGATAATAATGAGATTGACGCAATCAGCGGTGCAACCTTTACTACAAAGGCTATAGATATGGCTGTTAATGAAGCCATCAAATATTATCAGGAAAACTATGGCGGAGGCTTATCAGAGGCTTTTGCTAATGAGGCAGATGAGCCTGAGGAGTCGGTTGATGCAGTTGCGGCTGCTTCACCACAGCCCGGCAAAATCGGTGTTTTAGCATTTGGAAAGGGGGAGTGAGATAAATGAAAAAAGTATTAGAAAGACTTTATAACGGTATCGTTAAGGAAAATCCCGTTCTTGTTCTTATGCTTGGTATGTGTCCCACTCTTGCAGTTACTACCAGTGCTAAAAACGGTCTTGGAATGGGGCTTGCCACAATGGCAGTTCTCATTATGTCAAACTTAATCATTTCTCTTCTCCGCAAGGTAATTCCTAATGGTGTAAGAGTTCCTGTTTATATCATAATCATTGCATCATTTGTTACAATTGTTGAAATGCTTATGCACGCATACGTTACTTCGCTTTACAGCAGTCTGGGTATATTCATTCCTCTTATTGTTGTTAACTGCATTATTCTTGGCAGAGCTGAGCAGTATGCATCAAAAAATAATCCGATTCTTTCAATTTTTGACGGTATCGGAATCGGTTTAGGATTTACTATCGGTTTGACTGTTATCGGTATGGTAAGAGAGTTAATCGGTGCAGGCACTCTCTTTGGTATTCAGATTATGCCTGAAAGCTATGAGCCTGTTTCAATATTTGTAATGGCTCCCGGTGCATTTTTTGTGCTTGCTATTCTCTGTGCAATTCAGAATAAATTTAAGCTTAAGGGTGCAAACAGACACACAAAGGGCGGCTCAAAGTGCAGCGGCGACTGTAAAAACTGCCCTTCAGCTAAAGGGGAGGTAGAGAACGATGGCTAAAACTTTATTCCTTGTGCTGATTACAACTGCATTGATTAATAATGTTGTTCTCAGTCAGTTCCTTGGTATCTGCCCGTTCCTTGGTGTATCAAGAAATATAAAAACAGCAGCAGGTATGGGCGGTGCGGTTGTTTTTGTTATCACACTGTCATCTGCAGTTACAAGCCTTCTTTACACCTATGTGCTTGATAAGCTTGGACTTACCTATTTAAAAACAATCGTATTTATTGCAGTTATTGCGTTCCTTGTTCAGCTTGTTGAAATCTTCCTTAAAAAGGTTTCACCTGCTCTTTATAAGAGCCTTGGCGTATACCTTCCGCTGATTACAACAAACTGTGCAGTGCTTGGTACTGCATTAACAAATGTTCAGCAGTCAAATGATTTCGTAACAAGCGTTGTTACAGGACTTGGCACTGCACTGGGCTTCTGCGTTGCAATTATAATTATGGCAGGTGTCCGTGAAAAGACAGAGAGCAATGATTTCCCTAAATCATTTGCAGGAACTCCTGCTGTTCTTATGACTGCTTGTCTGATGTCAATCGCATTTTACGGCTTTAACGCATTTGCTTAAACGGAGGTGCTGTTATGGACTTTAATGAAATATTAATCGCTGTCGGCATCGTTTGTGCAATCAGTGTTATTATCGGTTTAGTACTCGGCATTGCTGAAAAGGTTTTTCATGTTGAGGTTGATGAAAAAGAGGAGCAGGTAAGGGATGCACTCCCCGGCTCAAACTGCGGCGGCTGCGGCTATGCCGGCTGCGACGCACTTGCAAAGGCTATTGCAAAGGGTGACGCGCCTGTTTCAGCCTGCCCTGTGGGCGGAAAACCAACTGCAGAAAAAATTGCTGAAATTATGGGCAAGGAGCTTGGCGAGCTTGAACGCAAGGTTGCATATGTAAAATGTGACGGCACCTGTGAAAAAAGACATGAGTCATATAATTATTTTGGTGTTGACAGCTGTGTTTATGCTGCTAAAATGCCTGGTTCAAGCCCTTATTCCTGCAGCTATGGCTGTCTTGGTTTCGGCTCCTGCGCAAAGGTTTGCCCTGTAAGAGCAATAAGAATTATTGATAAAAAGGCTGTTGTTGACGAAAGCCTGTGTATTGCCTGCGGCAGATGCGTTAAAATCTGCCCTCACAATCTTATTGACTTTGTTCCTGCAAACAGCACATATCGTGTTCAGTGTTCAAATCTTGCAAGGGGTAAGGATGTTACCTCTGCTTGTACAGCCGGCTGTATCGGTTGTGGAATCTGTGCTAAAAATTGTCCGAGTGATGCAATTATATTTGAAAATAATATTGCACGCATTGACTATGACAAGTGTACCAAGTGTGGTGCTTGTGAGGAAAAATGCCCAAGAAATATAATTAAAATATATTAATCAATGTTGTATATGATAAAAAAATAACACTATTTGTCTAATATTGACAATATTTTGATAAATTATTGACAATCTTTATTTTTTAATATATTATAAGGGTATCAAAATATAAGGAGAAAAGACTTATGACAAAAATGAAAAAAATTCTTGCTGTTGGTCTTGCATCAATTTTTGCAGTTTCTTTCGCTGCCTGCAGCAAAACTGCTGATGACGGCAAAACACCAAGCGGCGAGAACAAAGCAGACACTGTTAAAACAGGCTTAGCTGTTATCAGTGAAATCAAGGCTGATGAATACAATCCGTCAGATACAGCTCTTGAAATCGACTCAGTTGCAGCTGCTGTTACTGTTGATGCTGACGGCAAAATTGTAGACGTTAAAATTGACGAGGCTCAGACAAAGCCTGACCTCACAAAGGACAACGGCAATGTTGCTGACCTCAGAACAAAGCTCGTTAAGAAAGATGACTATGGTATGAAAGGTGCTTCACCTATCCAAAAGGAATGGTTTGAGCAGGTTGCTGCTTTCGAGGCTTGGGCAAAGGGCAAGACTGCTGACGAGGTTAAAGCAGGTGTTGATGCTGAAGGCAATCCAACAGACGCTGACTTAAAAGCAGGATGCACAATTAAAGCTAACGGATTTACAGAGGTTGTTGCTAAAGCTATGGCTTCAGCTCAGGATATGGGGGCTAAGTCTACTGACACCTTAAGACTTTCAGTTACTACAGAGAAGTATTATGAGAGCAACGAAACAAATCTTCAGTATGATTCAAACTATGCTGCAGTTACTTTTGATGCAGAGGGTAAAATCACATCTTGTCTGATTGATGCTTCACAGGCTAAGTGCTCAATTGCTGACGGCAAGTTCACAGTTGAAAAGGGTGTTTACCAGACAAAGAAGGAGCTTAAAGAAAATTACAATATGAAAGCTGCTTCACCAATCCAGAAGGAATGGTATGAGCAGGCAGCTGCTTTTGAAACATGGGCAAAGGGTAAGACTGCTGCTGAAATCAAAGCGGGTGTCGGCGAGGACGGCAAGCCGTCAGATGCTGACTTAAAGGCAGGTTGCACAATTATTGTTAACGCTATTGTTGAGAATGTTGCTGCTGCAGCTACAGCTTAATTAACCGAATATAATTTGAGGAGAGCCGAATGGCTCTCCTTTTTAAAATTATAACACAAATATAAAATATTAAATGAGTGTTAAATAAAAGTAAAATTTTCTATTGTTTTCTTAGTTTGATAGTGATATAATAATTAAAAAATTTTAACAAAGAGGGGTTTTCTTATGGCAAAAACTAAAGCCGCTGCAGCAGTGTCAACCGCTCCTGCAGAGAAAAAGTACATGAAGCCATCAGAGATTGTTACCTTCGGTATAGGTTTATTCGGTGTTGCCCTGCTTACAGGATGGATGCCGGACTATACTATGACTTTCTTTGCTGACTTCGCATTCAAAGGACAGGGCTTTGATTCAGCTCAGCTTGCTACGATTGTATCATCTGTATTCGGTGTTGCAGGTGTAGTAGGTGCTGTCTGCGAGCTTGTTATCGGTATGCTTGTTGACAGAACAAGAACAAAGCTCGGTAAGGTTAAGCCTTGGGTTGGCTTCGGTGCAATTCCGCTTGCAATCATTTCAATGCTTGTTTTCATTGCTCCGAACACATCATCATTCACAGTTGCAACAATCTGGATGTTTGTTATTTATGCACTTTATACTGCAATTTCATGTGCGGTTGAATCACCTTCAAACTGTTTCGGTGCACTTTGCTCACCAAATCCGAAGGAAAGGTCAAGTGCTATTTCAATCGCATCTTTCCTTCGTTCTGTAGGTCAAAGCGGCGGTCAGGTTGTAATTATTGCTGTACCCGCAATAATGAAGGCTGCAATGGGTCAGCAGCAGTATAAAAATGCTGAGGGTCAGGGTATTGACCTTATCATTTCAACTGCAGTTTGTGCTCTTGGTATGATGATTTTCGTAATGATTTTCTTTGCTAACAACAAAGAGCGTGTACCTTACACAACAGAAAAGGTATCACTTGCAGAGTCAATCAAGCTTGTATTTACAAACAAAAACCTTCTCATGGTTTCACTTACAAAGCTTTTCGGCTTCGGTCGTGGTGTTTATGGTACAGTATCACTTTACATAGCTGTTTATCTTCTTGGTTCAAAGGGCTTAAAGCTTGCTCTTATGCTTCCGATGGGTATCGGTACAGCTGTTGGTACACTTCTTGTTAACCTTGTTCTCAAGAAATTCTCTACAAAGAAAACATTCATTCTTTTCTGCGTATACGGCTTCTCATCAATGGCTATTCTGTTCTTCATGTCAAAGGGAATCGGCTTTAATTCAACACTTATCGTTCCGTTCCTTATTCTTAATTTCTTCTGCGGTATTCAGCATGGTAACACAAACGTTACACCTAATATTATGATTGCTGACTGTATTGATGAAATGGAATACAAAACAGGTAAGCGTCAGGAAGGTCTTGCTTACGCAGGCTATGGTCTGTTCTCAAAGATTGCATCTGCAGGTACAAAATGGCTTGCTCCTATGCTCGTTTATACATGGAGTGGCTATCAGTTCTCACAAAGCTCAAATATTGCTTACGCCGACCAGACCAATGATGTATTGATGAAGTTCCTTGCTATCTATACAATAATTCCTGCAGCTTTCGTTCTTTTACAGGCTGTTCCGATTTTCTTCTATGATATGGTAGGCGAGAAGAAGGACAGAATTACTGCTGCTCTTGCAGAAAGAAGAGCTGCTGCAAATAATGAATCAACTGATGAGGCTGAGGATGTCAGCATCAGTGAAAATGCAGAGTAAGGGGGTAAGTGAAAATGGCTGAAACAAAAGAGAAAAAGGGCTTTAAGGCTGGTGCTTACTCAGTTATTGCCTGTGTAACAGTTGCTGTTGTTCTTGTTTTGATGACAATTTTTGCTTTCACAATAAGATATACTGCTTTTTCACCTGAAAAGGTTGCTCAGTTTTATACCGACACTGTTGTTCAGACAGGTGATGGTTATAACGCTTATAAAAACACACTTGTTTCAAAGAATCAGAAATACGGCAATTTTGTAATCAATGCTTATATGTTGCCATATGTTAATGATGGCGATGATGTTAATCAGGCTGCATTTGTTGGCAAAGGTACTGACGAAGAGGCTGCTGCTATTGATGAGGTTTACAACACAATGTATGATTATTATGTTGAGCTTCTCAGCACCTGCGGTCTTGATAATTATGATGAGTTTTACAACAGCTACTTTGCAAAGCTCAGCGAGGTAAGAAAGGCTGTTTACGGCGATGAATATATGGATACTGAGTTTATGTTCGGTGCATTTGAATCAAATGTTGATCGCTACGGCAAATCTTTAACAGGTACTGAAAAAAAGCTTGCTCAGGATGAAAAGACTGTTATTCAGGAGGAATCAACAGGCGTTTATCAGGAGAAGTTCGGTAAGGATTATAAGTTTACTACAACAGTTAAAGAGTGCAATGAGCTTTCAGCAGACGAAGCAAAGGCTTATGTTGAGGAATACTCAGCAAGAATAAAGCCGGTAGCAGAATCAGGTGCTGCAAAGGCAGACCAGTATGGTCTTGTTGATGCTGATAAAAAGGACACTAAGAAGTCTGATATGACTGATGCTTTTGCAAAGCTTGACTGCTCAGAGGATATTGAATCAGTTGCAAAAGCAGTTGTAGATGTAACTCTTGAGGATGGCACAGTTGTTGCAACACAGGAGCTTTATGTAGTTAAAATCGGCAATAGCTGGTATGTTGATGATACCAATATCGATATTTCAGCATTGTTCCTTGCATAATAATTGTGAAGAAAAAACCACCCGATGTATTTCGGGTGGTTTTTTTCAATTATATGACTGAAGCATTGTACACATTGACCGACTCAGAAGCTCTTTGTTAAGGTCAGGAAGCATTTCAATAAGCAGGTCTATCATTCCGCCTACAGCAAATGTGATATTTGCATATTCGTAGTAATTCTTTTCCTTACTGAAGCCATTATGATCAGCAATGTTTTCAACAAGGTTTTGTTTAAGCATTTTTATTGACGGACCGCAGATAGTGCTTGCCTTGAATTTGCAGAGATACTCTGCACTTTTTTCAACCTCGTCAATAACCCTGTCAACAAATACCTTAGGATTTTTGCCGATTTCGCTGTAATTTACAAGCTTTGATATATCAACAACGCCGTTCATAATTATCTGAAAGCAGCTTTCAAGGCAATCCTCCATACTCTTATAATGCAGATAAAAGGTGCTTTTATTTATATCTGCCCGCTTGCACAGCTCAAGTACGGTAATTCTGCCTGCATCCTTTTCAACCATTAAATCCAGCATGGCATTAAAAACAGCTGCTTTTGTTCTCTTTATTCTTCTGTCCATAACTCTTTGCTCTTTTCATATGATATCATATATAATAATTTTATCATAATAAAGAACACTTTTCAACAATATGTACAATATTCGGCGTTTGTTATAAAAAACAGAACAAGAATTTGTTTAATTACACCAAATAATGCGGTAAAAAGTATTCGCAAGAATTGTTAACAAGAAAAAATTGGTCAATTCAAAAAATAAATATTGTAAATTCAAATTTGGTATTGTATAATATATGGGAATATGATACTTACTTTTTAGGAGGATATATTATGAGCAATTGTAAATGCTGTAACGGCGACTGGCTTTCAGGCAAGACCGTTATTGTAACAGGTGCATCAGGCGGTATGGGTGCAGGAATTGCAGCAACACTTATCAAAAAGCACGGCTGTCAGGTAGTGGGTGTTGCAAGAAGCGAGGCAAAGATGCTTGCTTTTATTGAGGAGCTTGGTCCGACATATGCAGAGCAGTTTTCCTACAAGCTTTTTGACGTATCAGTTAAAGAAAACTGGGAGAATTTTGCTAAGGAGTTAGAGGAAGAGGGAATTGTTCCGTCTGTTCTCATCAATAATGCAGGTATTCTTCCTAAATTCAAGAGATTTGACAGATATTCATATGATGAAATTGAGAAAGCTATGAACATCAACTTCTTCTCTTGTGTTTATGGTGTAAAGACATTTTTACCTGTTCTTCTTCAGCAGGAGAATCCTGCTATAATCAACATTGACTCATCAGCTGCATTAATGACACTTGCAGGCACATCAATGTACAGTGCTTCAAAGGCTGCATTAAAGGGCTTTACTGAGGCTCTCAGAGTTGAGTTCAAGGGCAAGATGTATGTTGGTCTGGTTTGCCCGGGCTTTACAAAGACAGACATTTTCCGTGATCAGAAGAATGACGGCGGTAAGGGTCAGAAGGTAATGGATATGATTTCAACTGACTGTGACCGTATGGTTAAAATGATTATGTTCGGTATTGAGCATAAGCGTCCGCTTATGATTCATGGACTTGATGCTCACGCAATGTCAATTTTCAATAGAATGCTTCCTGTAAAGGGCAGCGAGCTGTTCTCGCTTGTTATGAAGGTTGCAGATATTGACCTTTTCAATGATGTATTTAAAGACTAATTCTTAAATTAACAGCAGGGACGAGGATGTCTTGTAAGGGGCATTTTCGCCCTTTTGCTTTAAAAGTATTTTGGGGAGAGATTTATGGCACAGGATATTACTAAGCAAAAGCATATGAATTTCAAGGAGATTGCGGCTTACTCACTGGGACTTTTCGGCTTTCAGGCAATTGTAGGTCTGCTTAATTCCTATCAGGCAGAATTTGATTCATCAATTCTTGGTGCCGATATTGCAATTGTAGGCGTTTTAATTTTAATTGCAAAAATTGTTTCGGCAGTGTTTGACCCTATTGTGGGTAATATGATTGACCGTTCAAAAAGCAAAAACGGCAAATTCAAATCAATGATTATGTATTCACTTGCACCACTGCTTGTTATGACAGCAGTTGTGTTTTTGAAGGTTCCTTTTAAAGGTGCAGGTTTGTATATATGGATTTTTGTTACATATCTGATTTGGTCACTTGCAATGACTCTCGGCGATGTTCCGTCACAGGGTATTGCATCAGTGCTTACACCAAATCCCACTGAAAGAACAAATGTTGTTTCAATTTCAAATACCTTCAAGCAGGTTGGATTTTCTGCCTGTGTAGTAATCGTTCCTATTGTATGCTTAATTATACCTAACGGTTCAAAGGTGTTTGTTGCAAGCGGTGAAACAGATACTCCTATGATTTCAAGTGAGTATTTCTTTACTGCTCTTCTGACAGCAGTGCTCGGCTGTGTTCTTTTTGGGCTTATTCCTATGCTCAACAAAGAGCGTGTTGCATATGTTGCATCAGAAAAAACAACCTTTAAGGATATGCTCGGTGCACTTAAGAATAATAAGCCGTTTATGCTTGTAATCATTTCATATTTCCTTGGCTTCGGCAGACAGATGGCAATGGGTATTCAGGTACAGGCTGCGAATGTTATTCTCGGCTCACAGAATCTTGTTGCAGTTCTTGGTATTGTAACTGCCGTCGGTTCAATGATAAGTATGGCACTCTGCCCTGTTCTTATTAAGAAAATGGGTGAGAAAAAGACATATATTCTGCTTTCTGTTTATGGCTTTGCAGTGTCTGTTCTGTCATTCATTATAGGTCATTTCTATTTCATCAGCCCTGAAAATAAGGTGCTTATGGTGCTGTTCTATCTGTCACTGTTCCTTATCGGCTTACAGTTTGGTGCAGTAACCCTTATGCCTATGATTATGACTGCTGACTGTGTTGACTATTATGAATATGAAACTGGCAAAAGAATGGAGGGTGCAGCTTATTCAATCCTTACATTAACAATTAAGGTTTGTCTTGCACTTGGTACTGCACTCGGTCTTGTGTTCATTCAGGTATCAGGCTATTCAGATACTGTAACTCAGATTGCAAATGGTGCTGCTACAGGCTTCGACCTCGGCACAAAGGACCTTGTATTCTTTGCTTATACAGTAGTACCCGGTATTCTTGCACTGCTTTCAATTTTCCCGATATTCAAGTATGACGTTGTCGGCGAGAAGAAAGCTAAGATTGCATCAGAGCTTGCAGCAAGAAGAAAGAATGCTGAATAAAAATTAACAATTTATAGCAAAATGGTGAAGGTGTTGACCTTCACCATTTTATTTTGTATAATCATATTATAAATTCCAAAGGAACGATAATATGAAAAAGTTTTTATCACTGACAATGTCAGTTTTAATTATAATAAGTACATTGTTTGGCACAAATGTATTTGCTTTTGCAGATAGCAGTATGAACTGCGGTGATAATGGCAGTAATGTTATTGCCCACTATAACGCGGCAAATCACACCCTTACCTTAGAGGGCAGCGGTGCAATGAAGGATTATACGGTATCTCCATGGGCAGGTATGAATATAACCGATGTTATTATAAGTGATGGTATTATTAATATAGGAAGAAGTGCCTTTGCAGGTATGCTCAGACTTGAAAATGTTTCAATATCAAATACTGTTAAAAGTATAGGGCAAAATGCTTTTTCAGGTAGTATGTTTCTTGAGTCAGTTAATCTCCCTGCCTCTGTTGAAACAATAGGCGCAGGTGCTTTTATAACAAAGGGTGTTAAATTCAATGGCGTTTTTGTTGATAAGAATAATAAAAGCTTTACTGATGTTAATGGTATTCTCTTTGACAAAAGCAAAGAAACACTCTACCTTGTGCCTGCCGCAGGAAGTGCTGTTAAGCTCGAAATACCAGATACTGTTAAAACAATTGTTGACAAAGCAGCAATTAACTGCGTTAATCTTAAAGAGGTAGTTATTCCTGAAAGTGTTACTGCTTTGGGCGACGAAGTATTTACAGGTGAAAAATCTGCCGTTGAAAGAATAACAATTCTTAATCGGAATTTGACTTTGCCTAAGGAGTTGACATTAGTTGATAATACCGACAGGCTTACAATTGAAGGCTATACGGATTCAACTGCACAAAAATATGCAAAGGCTCATAATATCAGCTTTGAAACGCTTGATGTACAGTGCGATCACAATTTTGATAGCGGAAAGGTAACTATAAAAGCAACTTGTCAGTCAACAGGAGTTAAAATCTTTACCTGTTCAGTTTGCGGTAAAACTAAAACAGAAATCATGGCAAAAACAGGTCACACCTATAAAAATGTTGTGACTAAGGCAACAACAAGCAAAAACGGAAAAATTGAGAATAAGTGCTCAGGGTGCGGCAGGATTTCAAAAACAACAGCAATTAATTATGTAAAGACTATTAAGCTAAGCACTTACAACTTTACATATAACGGCAAGGTGCAGAAGCCGAACGTTATTGTAAAGGACAGTGCAGGCAAAGCTCTCAAGCTTAACACAGATTATACTGTAACCTATTCAAATGCAAATTCAAAAAATGTAAGCAAATATACTGTTACAATCAAGCTTAAGGGTAATTACAGCGGTTCAAAAACAATTGGTTACTGCATTAATCCTAAGGGAACAGATTTCCTTGCAAGCAACAAGGGCGGTATCAAGGCAGTCAAAAACGGCTTCACGCTCAAA
>DBFOUY010000016.1:0-10410 GCA_048365975.1 Eubacterium sp. | reverse complement strand
ACCAAGTTGACTTAGGAGGCATAATCAAACCTGCATCTGCAATCGCCATAAGGTCATCAACTGTTGTAGGATACATAGCAAATGCAAGCTGCATATCACTGTCTGCTCTTTTTTCAAGCTCGGCAAGTCCCCTGATTCCGCCGATAAAATCAATTCTGTCATCAGTCTTTGGATTTTTAATTCCGAGAACTGCATCAAGCAGATAATTCTGAAGAATTGAAACATCAAGTCTTTCAACAGGGTCACTCTCATTTATGATTTGTGACTTAGCCTTTAGCAGATACCATTGCTTGTTAAGGTACATACCAAAAGTGTGCTTTTCGGCAGGCTTACATCTGCCCTCTGCCTTTTCCACCTCAAAGGAATCAGAAACAGCAGAAATGAATTCATCCTCGCTCAAGCCGTTCAAATTCTTGACAACACGGTTATAATCCATAATTTCAAGCTCTTTGTCAGGGAATGCAACTGCTAAAAAGTAGTTGAACTCCTCCTCACCTGTGTAATCAGGGTTAGCCTTTCTGCGCATCTCACCTACTCTTACAGCAGATGCACAGCGGTGGTGACCGTCGGCAATATACATTGCGGGAACACTGTCAAAAAGAGTACTGAGTTTATTTACTATTTCAGTATCATTAACAACCCATACAGTCTGATTAACGCCGTCTGACACAAAATCATAGACAGGCTGATTATCATTAATCCATTTTTCAACAATACTGCTGATTTCATCATTTTTTCTGTAGGTTAAAAATATAGGACCTGTATTTGCATCGCAGGTATTAACGTGATTAATTCTGTCCTGCTCCTTTTTCGCAAGTGTATGCTCATGCTTTTTGATTACATTATTAATATAATCATCAATTGAAGCACATCCCACAATACCGATCTGGCTTCTGCCATTCATAACCTGCTTATAAATATAAAGGCACGGCTCGCTGTCCTGAATCAAATCGCCGTTTTCTTCAAGCTTAGTTAAATTTTCCTTAGCCTTTTCATAAACAACTGTATCATATAAATCAGTACCTGAAGGCAAATCAATCTCTGCCTTATCAATATGTAAAAATGATAACGGATTTCCTTTTACCATTTCCCTTGCCTCATCACTGCTCATTACATCATAAGGGAGCGCAGGGATAAGTGCCTGATTTTTTTCTGCAGGGCGAAAAGCCTTAAATCCACGGAATACTGCCATAATATTTTAACCTCTCTGTCACAAAATTGTTTTAACTGTTTTTATCGTAAATAATTTTAAGTCCGTCAATCAGCAGATTTTCATCATAAATGACATCTGCCTTGCACTGCTGTGAAATTGCTTTGCCAAGACCGCCTGTAATAATAACAGTTGCCTTTTCACCAAGCTCATCCTCAAATCTTGAAACAAGCCCGTCAATCAGTGCAGCATTGCCGAAAACAGCACCGCTTCTCATACAATCAATTGTGTTTGAGCAAATAGCCTTATCCGGTGCAGAAATATCAACCTGCGGAAGCTGAGCTGTACCTGAGCTTATTGCATTGATTGCAGTTTTAACACCGCACCGCCGATATAAGTTTTATTTTTATCAATAACATATGCGGTGGTTGCTGTTCCCAAATCAAAAATAATCTGCGGACATGGGTACTTTGCAATAGACGCCACAGCACCGACAACAAGATCGGCACCAAGCTCAGCAGGGTTGTCATTACGTATATTAAGCCCTGTTTTTATACCGGGACCAACCACAAGTGCATCAACACCTGTTACCTTTTTAATTGCTTTAAGCAGTGTTCTGTTCAGAACAGGAACAACGCTTTAAATAATCGCTCCGTCAATTTTTCCTACGGAATTTATCTGTAAAAATGAGTACAGTCTTACTGCACAATCATCCTCTGTTTCATCAGTTTTTGTTGCAATCCTGCCGGAAAATATCATATTATCGCCGTCAAGAATACCCAAAACCGTATTTGTATTGCCGACATCTACTGCAAGTATCATAATTATTTATTTTCCTTTCTGCTACGGATACAATGCTCTCATATTATATTATATTCATTTTAGATTGTAAAGAATTAAAATTAATTTACAGGGTGAATTTTATTGAATTATTACATATATAATGATATAATTTTATTATAATTTATGAAAAGATAATCGGAGATATAAATATGCCAAAAGAGGAAATAAAAAACGACAATTTAATAATCGGCAGAAATGCCGTTATTGAGCTGCTGAAAAGCGGTAGAGAAATAGAAAACATACTGATTGCAAAGGGTGAGCGTGAAGGCTCTGTTAACCGCATAATATCAATGGCTCGTGAAAAGGGCATTGTTATTAAAAATGTTGACAGAAAAAAGCTTGACTTTATGTGTGCAAACGCTAATCATCAGGGTGTGGCAGCAAATGTGCCTGCTCACAGCTATTCAACTGTTGACGAAATACTTGAGCTTGCCGAAAGCAGAGGCGAAGCACCCTTCATTATTATCTGTGATGAAATCGAAGACAGTCATAACCTCGGTGCAATCATCAGAAGTGCAGAGGCTTGTGGTGCTCACGGAATAATTATTCCGAAAAGGAGAAATGTGGGACTGAATTTTATCGTTGCAAAAACCTCCTGCGGTGCTCTTGAATATATGAGAGTTGCAAGGGTAAGCAATCTTGCATCAACTATTGATGAGCTGAAAAAGAAAAACATATGGGTTTACTGTGCAGATATGGACGGGCAGCCCTGGTGCAAAACAGATTTTTCAGGCGGCTGTGCACTTGTTATCGGAAATGAGGGCAAGGGAGTCGGCAGACTTATCAAGGAAAAATGTGATGTAACGGTAGCTCTGCCGATGTGCGGAAAGGTCAATTCCCTTAACGCATCTGTTGCGGCAGGAATCATAATGTACGAAATTACAAAACAAAGACTTGGACTTTAAGTGGTGAATATGAGCGAGAATTTATCAATTGATGAAATAATCAAGCAGGCTGAGGAAATACGAAAAAAGACAGTTCAAAAGGCACAGTCTGCAATTGAGGAAATAAAAGAAAATGCAGGCAAGGATATTCCTGAGAAGGCTGAATCCCCTTCTGCCCGCAATACAGACAATAAAGAAAAAACTGCCGTTGTTGACAGCAGTGCAGTAAAAGCCGCTGTCGATGATGGCAAAACAAAGGTTGTTGACCAGAAAACAAAAGCGGTGCAGGTGAGTGAAAAAACAAATGTTATACCAAATGTAAGCGGCACTAAAAAAAGCTTTTTCAAAAACACTCCAAGCGAGCCGTTATATTCAAAAACTCCGCCTGAAATTATGGAGCGACCTGCAACAATCAAAAGCAAATCAAGGTTTGACAAAACCTCTGATTTGCAGGAAATACCGACAATAGTTGCTGTTGACGAGCTTGAACACACCAAGATTTCATTCGGTAATGTTCAGAGTTCAAGAAACGAGGAGGACTACGACAGTGATGAGTCTGACCAGATTGTGCTTGAGGGGTTTGAGGATTCAACTGACAAAATAGCTAAAATTGATGAGGAGGTTGCAGAAAAGCAACTTAAACAGCGCAGACAGGAAAAGGTTAACAAATTCAGACTTTTCAGCCCTGACAACATAAGCGGTGACAAGCAATCGGCAGTAAAGAATGAATACAGGCGTGACGATGACAAAACAGCCTTTATGGAAAAGCTGTTTGCATCAAAATCCTCCTTCACCTTAAAAGGCTCAATAACGGCTGTTATAGCAATACCGCTGCTGCTTCTTGCAGTATTCAAGGACAGTGCATATATGCCAAGCTTTTTGCTTGACTACACTGCTTATCTTATAACCCAACTTGTTTTATATGCTGTGCTGCTTGCTGTTAATATAAAAAATATAATATTCGGCTTCAGGCTTTCAAAGGGAATCAATTACAGCTTCCCTATTTCAATTGCAAGCATACTTGTGCTTATTCACACAATACTGCTTACAATAGATTCAAATCTATATATATCTGACGGCATTGCCCTGCCTCTTGTAATGGCATTTGCCTTTTTAATGACTAACTTCGGCAAATACCTGCTTACAAGAAGAATCATTGACAACTTTGAATTTTTAATAAATCAGGATGAAAAATATACAGTTGAAACAATAGTTAACACTGTTGACGCTACAATAATAAGCAGAGGCTTACTTACAGGTGAGCCTAATCTTAAAACAAGCATTAAAACAGACTTTTCAACAAATTTTCTTGACATAAGCTGCAGTGACGAGCCTGCTGATAAAATAGCTAAGACCACAGGCAGTGTAATGCTTGCACTGAGCATAGTGCTTTTTGCTGTATTCTCAATTGTCAAGGGCGACTGGCATATCGGTCTTAACATCGGTATGTGTGCGCTTTGCATATCACTGCCCACAATTTCAATATTCAATACAAACAGTGCCCTTCTGGGTATATCTAAAATTCTTAAAAACAGCGGTGCTATGATTAACGGCTTTGAGGGTGCTGTAATGGTAAACGATGCCAACGCAATTGTTATTGAGGCACAGGATTTATTCGGCAAAAACAGCTGTGAAATCCACGGCATCAAAACCTTTAACGGAGCTAAAGCAGATGACGTTATCTTAAAAACAGCTGCTGTTATTATGAAAACCAAAAGTCCGCTGTCCTATGTTTTTGATGATGTTATTATCGGTAAGCAAACAATACTGCCGGATGTTGACGGTGTTGTTTATGAGGACAGGCTTGGCACATCAGCCTGGATTTACAGAAAAAAGATATTAGTCGGAACAAGAGATTTGCTGATTCACCATGGTGTTCAGGTGCCTAAAGAGAAATTTGAAGAAAAATACACCAGAAAGGGCAGAAAAATTCTTTACCTTGCCGTTACAGGTCAGATTATGGCAATGTTCGTAGTTTCCTACAATGCTGACCATAAGCTGAAAAAAACACTGCGACGCCTTGAAAAAAGCGGAATAACAGTGCTTGTAAAAAGTGCTGACCCGTTCATTAATGATGAAAGCATTGCAGAATTGTTCTCACTGCCTGACGGCTTTATACGTGTAATGAATTCATCAAACGCAAGAGTATTTGAAAAATATTCTGATATGTGCGTTGAAAAATCCCCTGCCTATGTTGTTCACGACGGGTCTGCTTTAGGCTTTGTGTCGGCTATGGCGGCTGCTGAAAATCTTGAAGAAACAAGAAAGCTTTTAAGCGTTTTAATCACCTTTGGCTCGGCAATGGGAATAGGACTTGTCACAATGCTGGCAGTACTCGGCGGAATAAGCCAGATAACTCCTGTTAATATTGTTATTTTTCAGTCTGCGTGGTGTATATTTGTGGAAATTGTGTCAAAAATAAAAAGACTAGGATTATAGAATGGAGTGGTCTTTTTGAAAGATTTACAAGGCACAAAAACACAGGCAAATCTGCTTACAGCGTTTGCCGGCGAAAGTCAGGCAAGAAACAAATACACATACTTTGCAGGCAAGGCTGAAAAGGATGGTTTTAAACAGATTGCCGATATTTTCCGTGAAACAGCACACAATGAGCAGGAGCACGCTGAAATCTGGTTCAAACTTTTAAATGGTGAAATCGGTGATACAGCATCAAATCTTGCAGACGCTGCCGACGGTGAAAATTACGAATGGACAAATATGTACAAAACCTTTGCTGAAGAGGCAAAGGAAGAAGGCTTTGACCATATTGCTTTTCTGTTTGAATCAGTTGCAAAAATCGAAAAGGAGCACGAGGAAAGATTCAGAAAGCTGCTTTCAAATGTTGAAAACGGCTTGGTTTTCAGCAGGGATGAGGAAAAAATCTGGATTTGCACCAACTGCGGCAATATCGTTATCGGCAAGGAAGCACCAAATCAGTGCCCTGTCTGCAAAAAGCCAAAGGGCTACTTTGAGCTTAAAGCAAATAATTATTAATAAAAACTGCCTGACTGCATAAAAATACGGTCAGGCAACAGTACATAGCAATGAAAGAAAAAGAAAAATCAACCTTCAGAAAAATAGAATATCACAAAAAAGAAAGCTTTTACCTTATTGTACGTGGTGTAGAGGTAGGTATTTTTGCCGGACTGATTTCTGTTTTATACAGATTTTTGCTGTCAATTGCAGAAACTCAGCTCTATAAAATTCTTGACATTATCAAAGAAAGCCCTGTAAAAATCGTAATATGGCTTGTTGTACTTGCGTTAATAGGTGCAGCTGTTGCACTTATATGCAAATGGGAGCCTATGGCAGGCGGCTCAGGAATACCACAGGTAAACGGTGAAATAAAGGGTCACTTTTCACCAAGCTGGTGGAAGGTAATTCTCGGCAAGCTTATCGGAGGAACAGCAAGTGTTTTCTGCGGTCTGTCCCTTGGCAGAGAGGGCCCCAGTGTTCAGCTTGGCGGTATGGCAGGCAAGGGCATTGCGAAAATCACCAAGGCAGACAGAACAACAGAGCTGAGAATGATAAGCTGCGGTGCAGGTGCAGGTATGTCAGCAGCATTTAATGCTCCCCTTGCAGGAATAATGTTTGTGCTTGAGGAAATACACCATACCTTTGACAAAAGCATTTTATGTATGGGCATTGTTGCAACAGTAACAGCCGATTTCACATCAAAGCTTTTCTTCGGTCAGAGCACAGTATTCAATTATGATACCGTCAACTTCCCTCTTCGCTACTACTGGATGCTTATTCTTATGGGTATAGTACTTGGAATAAGCGGTGTACTTTATAATATTATAATGCTTAAAACACAGGACCTATATAAGAAGCTTGCTAAAATTCCAAATCTTATAAAGCTCCCTGTAATCTTTTTGCTGAGCGGTATAACAGGCTTGCTTATGCCTGAGATTTTATGCGGCGGTCATTCAATGGTTGAGCTTCTGATGACAGAAAAGCCCGAGCTTTTAACTATGTTCATTTTAGTTACGGCAAAATTTCTGTTCGGTGCTGTATGCTTTGCATCAGGTGCACCAGGAGGAACACTTTATCCCCTATGTATTCTCGGCACATACATCGGTGCAATATTCGGCACAGTGTCTATAAATACTTTCGGCTTGGGGGCAGAGTTCTGGGAGGAATTTGTTGTGCTTGGTATGGCAGGATTCTTTGCCGCTATCGTTCGTGCCCCTATAACAGGAATTGTTCTTGTGTTTGAGTTAACGGGAAATATGCAGAATCTTCTGCCCATTGCAGTTGTAAGCCTTATCAGCTATGCACTGGCAAATCTTATCGGTGTAAGCCCTATGTATGAGGCACTGCTTGAAAGAATGGTAAGCTCAGACCATAAAGAGCCGAAATTCAGAAAAATTAACGAAAAGGTTTTGCAGAGTTTTGTTGTGCCTGTTGGCAGCCCTGCTGCAGGCAAAAGAATTATGGATATTGACTGGGGCAAGCACTGTTTGATTGTAAGCATTGAGCGTGATGAAATTTCGGTTACGCCGAAGGGCGAAACTCAGATCAGAGAGGGCGACGAGCTTGTTGTGCTTGTCAGCCAGCGGAGATTTTCACGGGATAAGGAAAGACTTGAAAAACTAATAGGAAGTTACTAATATTAATTATATAAGCTAAAAATTATAGTGAGGTATAAGCTATGGAAGAAAGGCAATGGTACAAGGGCGACACACATATGCACACAATCAACAGTGACGGTGTTCTTACAAAAGGTCAGCTTGTTGACAAGTGCAAAAAGGCAGGTCTTGATTTTATGATAATCACAGACCACAACTTTAACTCTGTTGAAAAGTCATACTTTGACAAGGATATGCTTGTAATTCAGGGTCAGGAGCTTACAGACGAACCCGGTCACGTTAACATATGGGGCAAAAAAGTACCCTTTGACCCTCCCCACAAGCTGGATACCGCTGAGGATTACCACAAATACATAGATGCCTGCAAAAAAGAAGGTGCAGTAGTTTCACTTAATCATCCTTTCTGTTCAAACTGCCCATTCAGATTAGAGCCTGAGGACTACCCATTTGACTGTGTTGAGGTGTGGAACACAATCCAGCATAGTGATAATATTAAAAATATGGAATGGTGGCACAATCAGCTGCTTCAGGGCAAAAGACTTCCTGCAGTAGGCGGCTCTGATTTCCATAGGGATTATGTTATTCCGTTTATGGCAATGCCCACAACCTATGTAAATGCAAAAAGCAAATCTGAAAAGGATATTCTTGAGGCTATATGTGAGGGCAGATGCACTGTTGCAAATACACCGAACTCAACAGTAATCTTTATGCAGTGCGGTGATGCTGAAATCGGCGACACTGTTAAGCTGTCAAATAACAGCAAGCTTGAAATAAGAGTGTCCGATTTCAAAAAGGGTCACACCTTAAAGGTTTATAATAACGATAAAATCATTTTTGAAAGCACTGCCGATAAAACATCTGAAGGCTATCTTGCTGAGGTTGAAATTCAGGAAAAAGGCTTTGTAAGAGCAGAAATAACATACAGATTTAATCCCCTTGTTGAAAAGGTTTATTCCTTTGCAGAGAAGAAATTTTTATCAAGCAGAGGTGTAAAGAGCGGCGACAGCCTCACCCTCCCTGATTTCTTCTATGCCTTCACTAATCCGATTTGGGTAGAATAATTTATTCTATATTCAGAATGACAAAACTATAACTTAATTTAATATCAAGGCATACAAAAAGGACTTGTTCATTTTGATGAACAAGTCCTCTGTTTTATTAAGGTATTTAATTAACCAAGCTCTGAGAAGTACTTGATTGTACGAACCATCTGTGATGTGTAGCTGTTCTCGTTATCATACCAAGAAACAACCTGTACCTGATAAAGATCCTCACCGATAGGAAGAACCATTGTCTGAGTAGCATCAAAGAGTGAGCCGTATCTCATACCAACGATGTCTGATGAAACGATTTCGTCAGTGTTGTAGCCGAATGACTCTGTTGCAGCAGCCTTCATAGCAGCGTTGATAGCATCAACAGTAACATCCTTGCCCTTAACAACAGCAGTAAGAATTGTTGTTGAACCTGTTGGGGTAGGAACTCTCTGTGCAGCACCGATGAGCTTGCCGTTAAGTGCAGGAATAACAAGACCGATAGCCTTAGCAGCACCTGTTGAGTTAGGAACGATGTTAACAGCAGCAGCTCTTGAACGACGAAGGTCACCCTTTCTCTGAGGACCGTCAAGAGTCATCTGATCGCCTGTGTAAGCGTGGATTGTGCACATAATACCTGACTGAATCTCAGCGAAATCGTTGAGAGCCTTAGCCATAGGAGCAAGACAGTTAGTTGTGCAAGATGCAGCAGAAATTACTGTATCCTCAGCAGTAAGCTCCTCGTGGTTAACATTGTATACGATTGTAGGAAGGTCATTACCAGCAGGAGCTGAGATAACTACCTTTCTTGCACCAGCCTTAACGTGAGCTGAAGCCTTCTCCTTTGAGCAGTAGAAGCCTGTGCATTCAAGAACAACGTCAACACCAAGCTCGCCCCAAGGAAGCTCAGCAGCGTCAGCCTTAGCGTAAATCTTAATTTCTTTACCGTCAACGATGATTGAATCATCAGTAGCAGATACTGTATCAGCAAGAGCATATTTACCCTGTGATGAATCATACTTAAGAAGATGAGCAAGCATCTTTGGGCTTGTTAAGTCGTTGATAGCAACAACCTCGTAACCTTCAGCACCGAACATCTGGCGGAATGCAAGACGACCGATACGTCCAAAACCATTAATAGCAACCTTTACCATTGGAAATACCTCCGTAAATAAATTTATTATTTGCTTTTATGCATTATTATTTTATACTGTTTATTTCAATTAATCAAGAAAAAAATACAAATTTTACACTTTATACAAAAACATACATAATATGGCAATTTGTTATAGTTAATTTTTTAACAATGATTATTATTTCTTATACAAATTTCAGTTATTGTCATAATTCATACTCTCATCGCCCTTTTTCATCGCCTTTGCTTGTGTCATAATTTTGAGAGTTTCACTGAGTGTTTCAATATTTGATTCTGCTGTATCAAGTCTGACTGCAATATACGGACGCTTGCCTGCTGAAAGGGTTACCCTGCCCCTCATAAATGCATTAAGAATTGACACCATTCTTATGTCAACCTCAGTTGAATAGAAAAGCAATGAGCCGTTTCGCTCAGTAACCTCTGTTATATTAAGTGCAAGTGCAGTATTTCTTAAAAGTGCAATTTCAATAAGACCCCATACTGCTGACGGCGGAGCACCGAAACGGTCAGTCAGCTCGTCATACACATCATTTGCATCTGTATCATTTTTGATATTCGCAATACGCTTATACATTTCAAGACGCTGTGAGGTTGAAATAATATACTCTTCTGGAATATGAGCATCAATTGCAACGTCAATAAGACATTCCTTCTCCTCAGGCTCTTCGTCTGAGCGGATTTCGCCCTTTTCCATTGCAACAGCCTCTTCAAGCAGCTTAAGATACATTTCATATCCCACTGCCTCCATATGTCC
>DBFOUY010000015.1:0-7039 GCA_048365975.1 Eubacterium sp. | reverse complement strand
AATTTAGTCATATCCGTTTTCCTCATAGACTGCCGAAGCTCTGTCAGTGCTGTTTTCCAGCGCCTCATAAAATGACCTTGCCTGTGATTTGTCAGTTGTGCTGATAAGCTGACCTAACTTGTCAAGTGCTTTAAGTCTGTCAAAAAACTTTATTTCCATACCGCCGCCCTTTGCTCGTTTTATTTCGCTGATGTTGAACAAATCAAGCCCGGGTAGCTTTTCAATAATGCCTTCCTCACTCTCAAAAAGCAGTGACACTGCATCATGTATTTCACCAAAGGCTAAGTGCCTCAAACCTTCAATGACTTCCTTTTGAGTGATTTTCTTTTTTCTTGCCGTATAATCATCTCCTGACCGATATTTTTGAAAGCCTTTCAGCTTTCTTTGCAGAAAAAAGTCCCTGCACTAACAGAGCGCAGGGAGGATAATATAGCCGATTTTGTCTATTTTTTCAGACGAAAACAGCAAAAAATATTTATTTTTTTGATTTTATAGTAATTTTCCGCTATAGTTTATATTGAATATCGCAGTTTAATATAGTATAATGTAAGAAAGAAAAGGAGGGGATACTATGTATTGTCCTAAATGCGGAACTTATATGGAAGACGGCAGCACTCAGTGCGTAAATTGCGGTGAAACTGTTGTTCAGGAGCAGGCAAATCAGACAAATAACGATAATTATTATCAGCAGAATGCAGGTACATATTATAATCCACAGCCAAGCTCTTCTCAAAGCTACTATCAGTATGACAGTCAGGCTAAGCAGGAGCAGATGATTGAGCAGGGATATAAGGATAAGCTTTCAACTGCAAATACTCTTGGTATTCTGTCAATTATCTTAGGTATAATTTTTTCACCTATCGTTGGTATTATCTGCGGTGCAATCGGCATCAGTAAGGTGAATGAGGTGCCTGATTTCCCGCCGTATACTCCCATTGCTCAGGAAAAGGCAAAATGCAAAAAGCTCAATGTTTTAGGTATTGTAATTCCTATTGTTCTTTGGGTGGTTGTTTTTGTATTTATGTTTATTGCTGTTTTTGCATTCGGTTTTGCAGCAACATCTGCAGCCGCTTTCTATTAATAATCAATAATAAAAAATGCTTGCGTTTTCGCAAGCATTTTTTATTTATTACATTTTAATTTTAAGTGCAAGGTTAAGAACATTTTTTGCAGTGCGTTCAAGCTCTCCGCGTGTAATACCGTCTTTTCTGTCGAGTGTTTTCAGCAGTGAGCCGTCTGATTTGTACTTTTTCTCTACGTGTCTGAAGCCGCCCGGCATAAGCACATCAACCTGTGCTCTTACACGGTAAGCGTTGTCCTTGATTTCAGGAAATTCAGGTGATGGTGATTTCTGCATCCACCAGTCAGTCATAACATTGCCTGTGTAGCCCCATTCACCTCTGAGCACTGTTGTAACAAGGTCATAGTTATAATGGCTCCATACACCATTGATTTTGTTGTAGCTTGTCATAATGTTAAGAGGCTCAGACTCTTTAACACAGATTTCAAAGCACTTAAGATATATTTCTCTCAATGCTCTCTCTGAAAGGCGGGAGTCATTTTTTGTTCTCTTGAATTCCTGATTGTTGCAGGCAAAGTGCTTAGGGCAGGCAGATACTCCCGCTGACTGAATACCTCTTACAAAAGCAGCAGCCATTTTACCTGAAACAAGTGGATCCTCGCTGAAATATTCAAAGTTTCTTCCGCAAAGCACATTTCTGTGAATATTCATACCGGGTGCTAAAAGCACATCGCTCTTGTGGAATTTAAGCTCCTTACCCATAACTGACGCAAGCTCTTCAACAAGTGCAGTATTCCAGCTGCAGGCAAGTGCTGTGCCGCAGGGGATAAGTGATGTGTATTTTCTTATTCTTACTCCTGCAGGTCCGTCAGTTGTGATGATAGGAGGTATACCCTTATCATGAAGGGATGGAATAATTCCGCAGAATGCACCTGCATTTCCGATTACACCTAATTCGCTGTCCATTTTGCCCTGACCTCTTGTCAGTGCCTCAAGCTCATTGTTTGTGAGTTGAGATATAAATTCATCAAGAGTGATTTTTTCGTTTTTAACATCACTCAGCTTATAGCCCTTGTCACCCTTAAATCCGATTTCAGCAGGGAGGTTTTTAATAATTCTTTCCTTTAAAACTGTCTTGCCCTTTTTGAGTGTTTCGCCTGTGATGATATTAAATGGATTTTGCACAGGGCATACAGGCTTAAGCTTTTCAATCACCTGCTCATCTAATTCAACAGTGCCTGCAACTAAATCAGCATCAACACTGTTTCCGATATAGAAGGTGTATTCACCCTTTTCAATTATATATGAGCTTGTGTCTTCATCATATGATGAAAGGTCATATAAGCTAATCTCAAAATCAATGCTTATACTTTCGTTCGGTGCAAGGCATTTTGTTTTTTCAAAGGCGACAAGGCTTCTTTTTGCCTTTTTCAGTCTGCCGTCAGGGCACTGAGCGTAAATCTGCAAGACCTCTTTTCCTGCAATGCTTCCGGTATTCTTTACAGTTGCAGTCAGCTTTATCTTTTCATCATATATAAAATTGTCAGCAGTTATTTCAAAATCAGTGTAGCTGAGTCCGAAGCCGAAGGGGAACAACACCTTTTCCTTGTCAAAGGTTTCAAAATATCTGTATCCAACAAAAATATCCTCTGTATAATTATTGAAATCAGCATTGCCGAAATCCTTTGAGCTGGGGTAGTCATTATAATTAAAAGCAATGGTGTCAGTCAGCTTTCCGCTTGGGTTAGTTTTGCCTGTCAGTATGTTTGCAAGGGCATTGCCGCTTTCCATACCGCACTGCCATGCATATACAAGAGCGTTTATTCTATCACCATATTTTCTGACCCACTCCATATCTACGATATTACCGCAGTTCATAATAACAATAACCTTTTTAAAAGCATTTGTTACAATGTCAAGCATATTTATTTCTGTGTCGGTGAGGTAATAGCTGCCCTTTTCAAGCTTGTTTTCTCTGTCCTCGCCTGCTGCTCTTCCAAGAATGATTATTGCAGTCTGACTATCCTTTGCAGCATTATTCACAATGCTGTCAGTAAGCTCCATTTCAGGGTAGTTCATAGGCCAGTGACCCCAGAATCCGTGATTTATAGGGTTGTTTTTACACCAGTCACTGTATATACTCAGCAGTCTTTCGTTTATCTTAACATTATTGTTTTTTAGTCCGTCAATCAGGTTAACCTCATAGGGCTGGTTAACATCTCCGCCGCTGCCGTAGCCGACGTAAAAATAGTCAATCTGACATCTGCCGAATACAGAAATGCTTTCCTCCTTGTCAAGAGGTAATGCACCGTTATTTTTTAAAAGAATAGTTCCTTCCTCGGCAGCCTGAAGTGCAGCCTCAGGCATATCGGGAAATATAAATTTTTTCCCGTCTACAGTGTTTTCATCCTGCATAACACCGCTGCCACTCAACTTGTCAATTATTTTTTGAATTGTACTGTTTATTTTATTTTTTATATTCATATCATCACCCGCCTAAAGTATATCATAAACAATTTATAAAGTCTATTGACTATGTAAAAATAATATGATATAAAGAAAGTGTACCAAGCGTAATAATACAGTTGATACAACTGTGAAAGGAGTTGTTATATGAGTAATGATTAATATTGATACACGAAGCAGAGAGCCTATTTACCTTCAGCTTGAAAAACAGATTATCAAGCTTATTAATCTTGGTGTCTATGATATTAACAGTCCTTTACCATCGGTTAGGGCAATGGCGTGTGAGCTTGGCATTAATCCTAATACGGTTGCCAAGTCATACAGAGAGCTTGAACAGCAGCAGGTTATATATACTGTTGTTGGTAAGGGTGTTTATGTCAGCGTTAATAATACAGACAGAATAAAAAATCTTACCAAGGAACAGCTTAAATCAGTACTGAAAGAGCTGAAAGGCTATGGCTTGAAAAAAGAAGAGGTTATTGAAATGATTAATGATTTGTGGGGAGGGGATAGCAATGATTGAAATAAAAAATATTGTTAAGCTTTTTGGCGATAAAAGGGCAATTGATAATATTTCATTTAATATCAGCGAAGGTTCGGTGTTTGGTCTTGTTGGCTCAAATGGTGCAGGCAAGTCAACACTGCTCAGAATACTTGCAGGTGTATTTAATCCTGACGGCGGTGAGGTGCTCATTGACGGAAATGCACCCTTTGAAAATCCGATTGTAAAATGCCAGTGTGCATTTGTGTCTGATTTCCCTTATTTCTACTCAGGTGCAACTATTGATTCAACTGCAAAGTATTACAGCTCTGTTTATCCGAGCTGGGATAATAACAGATTTAATGAACTGAAAAAGCTGTTTCCTATAAGCTCTGTCCAAAAAATTGTATCAATGAGTAAGGGTATGCAGCGTCAGTCCGCAATTATTCTTGCCCTGTCATATAATCCAAAATATATCTTTTTTGATGAAATATTTGACGGACTTGACCCTGTTATCCGTGAGCTTGTAAAGAAAATACTTATTGACTATGTTGATAAAACAGGTGCTACTGTAGTGATAGCAAGCCATAATCTCAGGGAGCTTGAGGGCTTCTGTGACCATATCGGTCTGCTTCATATGGGCGGTGTTTTGTTTGAAAGTGATATTGACGGCGAGCAGATGAGCCTTTACAGGTATCAGTTTGTTATGGATGAGGCTGATTATCTTGATATAAAGCCGCAGCTTAATATTACTAAGGAATCACGTCAGGGCAGAATGATTGAAATTACAGTCAAGGGTGAAAAGAGTGCTATTGATGAAATCATAAACAGTAAAAATTCTGTCTATGTTGAAAGTCTTCCTCTTACCTTAGAGGAATTGTTTATAAGTGAAATGGAGGTGGCAGGTTATGACATCAACAACCTTAAATTATAAGGGCGGCTTTAAAGCTGCATTTGCAAAAACCTTCAAGCAGCAGCTGCCGGGGGCAATTGTTTTAATTCTTCTTGCATTTGCCGCATCAATTTTTATGGCTGCAACAACAATTATCAGCAATACAAGAGATACAATTTCTAATACTAAAGTCAACATTACTTATGACAGTGTTTTGCTTGTCAACTATTTTTGTGTTATCTGCATTATTTTCAGCTTCTTTCTTGCAATGCAGATGTTTAAGGAAATTTACAGCAAAAGAGCCTGCGACGTCTTTTTCGCATTGCCGATTAAGCGAAGCGAATATTTCATTGCTAAATATTTGTATGGTGCAGCGGTAAATGCAGTTGCAGTTGCAGTTGTTGCTGCTGTTAATGTAGTGATATTGCTTTCAGCATCAACAAAGCTTGTAAAATACACAATAGATTTTAGTGAATTTCTGAAATCAGTTGCAGTATTTCTGTTTAATCTGCTGTTGATTTACACAATATTCATTTTCTGTGCAGTGCTTTCAGGCAAAAAGGTTCAGTATTTCTTTTTGGCAGTTATAGCTTTGTTTGCACCTGTGGGAATTACAGATGGTGCAATTTCTATAATAAACAGCATATGGGGCGTGGATGTTAATTCATATTTCGCATCAATTATTCACCCTGTGCAGAATATTCTTTTGCTTTGGGAAAGCAGTATTGAATATGTATTGTTTGTTGATAAATATTTACTGATTATTATAGTTGAGATTATTGAAGCTGTTGCCTTATTTATAATAGGATTCAGAGTGTTCAAAAAAAGAAAGGCTGAAACCGCTGAATTTGAACCATCAGGCAAGGTAATCCCACTGATATTTTTAGTGCTTCTTGTGGCAGCAGTATTCATTCAGCTTGCTGCTGAAATGAAGTGTTTTATCGCAATACCGTTAGCTCTTGTTTTTGCAGTTATTGCAACCATACTTTTCAGCGGAATTTTCTATAAAAAGGTGTTTGCTAAAAACACTGCTATATCCTTTGCAGTCAGCAGTGTTTTGTGTATTTTCTTTGTTTTAATGGTCAACCTGCCGGGTTATTCAGGCTATGTTAAATATGTTCCCGAAACAGATGAAATTGAAAGCGTTGAGTTAATTGACGGCAGTATTTCATATTTGGATTATAACAGCTATTCATCTTACAGTGATGGATTACCGTATAATTATGTTGAAACATCAGACGCATATAAGTTTACAACTGAAGAAAGTATCAAAAATGCAGTTAATCTTCATAAAAAAATAGTTGATGACGAAACTATTAAAAAGGGTAAGGCTATCAACTCCGATACATGGGGCGATATGATGTCTTATGATTATGAATATGAAAACTGCTATGATTGCAGAATTGTGTACCATTTAAAAAACGGAAAGGTTGTTACACGCAGATATTCAGTACCTGTAAAAATGATTTCTGATGAAATGGTTGCACTTATGAGAAATGAAGAGGCATTAAGTCAGTTTGGTGTTACATCAATAAATACGGATGATTTCCTTTTCTCAACTTTCAACAGCGAAAAATATGATGATGAAAATGATAATAACAGCCAAAAGACAAAGGATATGAATAAAGAACAATTTATCGGTTTTTTAGATGCTTATAAGAATGATTTGCTGAATAATATTTCTGATGCTGATTTTATTGACTATCTTAGTGTATATACAGGCTACTATGCTGATATTTACAGTGATAAATATGGTGACAGATATTATTATGATGCTGTTGAAACACAGAGCGCTGAAGATGTAGAATATGATAATTATTGGGTATATGTTGCATATCTTAACAGCAATCTTAGTGAGGCTGACAGGGAATACTACAGAAGTCTTAGTAATGCAGAGCTTTACAGACTAAGTGCTGACAGTGAAGAATATTATGAAAAGATTGCAAGTGATTCAATTTATATTTATCCTGAGCATAAGCAAACCTCAAAGTATCTTCAGTCAATCGGTATGATTGAATAAATCAAAGCCCCCCTTGCAAACACAAGGGGGGCTGTCCGTTATCACTGTTTTTTCGCAAGCATAAAAAATCTTGGAAATTTGAAAATTATTTCACCATTTGCCTGAACAGGGTATTCTTTTGAAACCTTTTTCAATACATCAGCAGTGAACTCTTTCTTT
>DBFOUY010000014.1:0-9624 GCA_048365975.1 Eubacterium sp. | reverse complement strand
AATAAGATGGTGTCAATATGTAAAACAAAAATGTATAATAAAATTGTCAAAAAAACACTATCCCAATATATTAGTGTCAGTAAACTGGAAAAGTGACATAAAAATTTTAAAAATTCACAAAAAATTAATATTTGAAATATAAACAAGACTTCCAAAAAAAGCATCATCCTTTTGGAAGTCTTGTTGTTTTATTATTAATATTTAGATTTTTGCGTAGAGCTGAATATTTGTTAAATTTCTAAAATATTGCCTGAAATACTATGCAGCATTTTAACAGCATTTTGTAAGGCAAGATTATTTGATTGCGGGGATAAAATTGTTGTTTCAGTGTATCCATTGATTTCTTTCGGCTTTTTTATTTATTTTTTAGAAATTCTCAATAATATTCGACAATAAAGAATAATAATTTTTTTAGCGAATATACTATGTAAAAACAACAAATGACAAATTTTACCAAAAACATATTTAAAGAGAAATATTAATACAAAAGAGAAAGAATATTTTTCGATTAATTTCGTAAATAAAATATTTTATTATAGAAGATAAAAAATACAATTCGTAATCTGTCATATTTCTGTGTCAGTTTACAAAGTAATTTTAACAGCAAAAAAGAACTTTGGTGAAATCCCAATAAAAAAAAGGGATAAGCATCAAAGTCTTTCTTGCTGTTCTTTTTGTCCCTTTTTTGAAAGGGATAAAATGAAATATAAATGGCAGCCATATATTGCTGAATATCCATAATCTTCGATTTTTGAAAACTTAAATTCAAAAATCGGAGGTTATAAAAGTGAAATACACATACAAGTTTTCTAATGAGGAAAACACAATAGAAGTAAATTCAGAATGGAAAGATGTTCTATCAGAACTTGATAAAAATGAATTTAATTTAAACAGGGCTGAAACAAGGCGGCATGAATCATTAGATATATCGAATGAGTATAGTTTGTGGTTACAAAGTATTGATAAGTCACTTGAAAATGTTATGGATGATGATAGTAATTTATCAACAGAAGAAAGACTACATATTGCCATATCAAAATTAAAACCAAATCAAAGAAAATTAATTAATGCCATTTATTTTGAGAGAGTATCAGTTAATGACTATGCTGCTCAAGAGGGTGTAAAACAAAATGCTATTTCTATGCGTTTAGCCCGTGCAAAAAATAATTTAAAAAAGTTTTTGGAAAAACCGTGATATTTTGCATTTCTCGTGGCTATAGGTGAAAGGTTTAATAATTTTAAATCTTTAGGACTTTGAAAACTGAATACCCATTCATCAGTTACTTCAATTCCAATGTTCTTTTATGGACAAGCCACTGCATATGCCACGCCACGACATTTGTATATGAATTGAGCGAGAAAGACATATGCGACTATTGGGTTGCTACCGATAGGGCAATGACAGTTGGAAGGATAATGGTACTCCTGTTCATATGAACAGCTCGGAAACAAACTTCGGAGGGGTGAGATTCCCGTGTGTGCTTAGCAGGCACAGGCTGATGACTTCCTATTAAGTGTATATACACTTGCACAGGGGTGTCGAGGACAAATATGTGCATATTCTCTGTTAAGTCATTTTTATATGAACTTATAGTCTTGGTTTAGCAGGGATATATACATATTTATTCGAATGGGTATCAGTAAAAACTTGAGAGGTGTAAAAGAATGGAAAAATCAGAAACTATTAAAAGAGGAAGCATTTTCTATTTTGATTTGAAAACAGGAGTCGGCTCTGAACAAAACGGATTAAGACCGGTAATGATTGTGCAAAACGATAAAGGTAATACATACAGTCCTACTGTCATCGTTGTACCAATAACAAGCAAACCTAAAAAGTATTATCTTCCTACGCATGTATATATCGGCAAACAGTTCGGATTACCTGAAGAATCAATGTTGCTTATAGAACATATCAGAACAGTTGATAAAAAAAGATTGCTCGGTTTTATCGGTATAGCAGATACAGAATTTATGCATAAGGTTGATAATGCTCTTGAAATCAGTTTGGGATTATCCAAAAAAATGGAAATCAAATCATTTGAACTCAGCTTGTGTGGAACTTGTTTAAATAATTTCTTTTCAACAAAAGACTATGAAATAAGGCGGATTGATCCTTTTCAGTCAGTAAAAGAAACCTGTACTTATTGTCAGCAAAAAACAGGTTATGATTACTCAATCAAATCAAGAAAATCGCATAATTAACAGATTTAACTAATTATTATAGAATCAGCGTGAAGGAGGTATTATGAACAGTATAAATGAAAAATATCGTCAGATGTATATATCAAGCGATGTAAAATTTTACACTATTTCTGAGCTTAAAGAAATGCTTGGTTGGAGTGAAAGTACTGTCCAAAAGTTATTTAATGACCCAAAGTTTCCATCATCTGATTTTGGAAGAATAAAAGTAGTAGAAGCACACGCATTGATTGATTACTTTTCAAAAAAGCATCTCAAACAGAATGATGGATATTGGAAATAAGGAGAAAGGTAATTATGGCAAAAACAAAGAAACAGAAGAAAAATGAAAAAGGCGAAGGCTCTTTCAGACAACGCGCTAATGGTACATTTGAATACCGAATTGTATATACAGATGAATATAACGAAACAAAGAGAAAATCATTCTATGGTCAAAGTGATATTATTTGTATGGAAAAGGCTGAAAAATTTCTTTATGATTTAGAAAAGAAAAAGTCGGGTATAGATATTGATGCTACTATACCTGATATAGCAAAAGAAAAGGCTAAATCTGATTTTGACAAAAACTATTCTCATGAACAAGGTTATTCAAGAAATCTTTATACAATATCCATAATAGAAAAAAGTGCTATCGGCAAGACGCCGATAGCTGAATTAAGCGAAACGGATATAGATTTGTTCTTTAGAACACTTACAAAATATGCAAACAATACTATTGTAAAAGTATATCGACAAATTCGTATTGCTTTCAGAATAGCATACGATAAAGGAATAATACCAAAGGATTTTATGCAATCTGGAAATATGAAATGCCCGAAATCTAATAAGGTTACTAAAAAAGTAAAAGCACTAACAAAAGAAGAACAAAACCAATTTGTAAAATACTTGGAAAACTATAAAGCACCAAAAGGCAGAAATGAATATAAAATCCAACTTTTGATTGCGTTATATAGTGGTATGAGAATGGGCGAAATTAATGCTCTAAAACCCGAAAACATAGATTTTAAAGCAGGTGTCATTAAAGTTCGTTTTACTGTATCAAGAGATGAAAATGATAAACCAATTATCAAGGAGGGTGCTAAAACTGATACGGGTATTAGAGAAGTACCTATTATGAATAGTTTAAAACCTATTTTGAAAAAATTGTTGGAGCAGCAGTCTTATAATCCGTATGGTTTACTATTTTATGATAACAATAATGATAAAATTATCACTACACAACAAGTCAATGAATTCTTTTATAGAACATGTGAAAAATGCAAAATAGAATACAACAGACAACATTCATTAAGACATACATTTGCAACACGATGTATTGAAGCGGGTGTACCGCCTGTTGTGTTGAAAACTTGGCTTGGTCACACGGATATTCATATTACTCTTGATACATATGCTGATGTATTCAATAGTATGCACAATGATTCTATTTTGAAGTTAGATGAATATATAAATAAGCTTTTAACTATAAAATAACTTGATAAAAATCACCTGTCATTAAATTTTCGGATAGGTGATTTTTATCTTTACATTTGTTTATTCTTAAGTTATAATTGATATTGTTATTGCAATACTATTTAGAAGGAGGTTTTTATATGAAATTGTTTTTAGATAATGTTGGTGTTGTGAAAAGTTCAACTATTCAATTAGATGGACTAACCGTTATTACTGGAAAAAACAGTTCTGGAAAAACCACCATTGGAAAAACTATATACTCATTATTAAGTGCGGGGACAAACTTAAAATCTGCATTTGAAGATTCAAAAAAAAGATATATCATATCAAGATTAATAAAAATTGAGCGCATATTGCAGTTGAGACGATTGAGGTTTTCAACTATAATTACGAGTAATATTGAAATTGATAAAAAACATGAAATCTTGATAAAATTATTAAATCATGAATTTATGAATTTTTCATTAGATAAACTAATTGAGTTCTTTTTAGAAATAAATGATATTTTACTAACATTAACAATAGATGATTATTTGAATTATGTTATAGATTATAGAAAGAATGATTTAAATGATAAAAGTTTTTCTTCTATAAAAGAAAATTTTGAAAATTGGAAAAAACAAGCTTTAGAAATTTGCACAGTTACAGTTAAATTTATTGATGATGAAAATGCTTTTTATAACTTTACAAAAGACCGAACGAAAGCATTTCTTAATCATGAATTTAATAATCAAATAAAACCAGTTAAATATGAAGAGGAATTTTCAACAATCAAATTATATGATAACGAATTTTGTATTTTTAACTTGTTAATTGAAAATAAAAATGTTTTTAAGTTTGATGAGGAAAGTTCATTTGCATATCCGTATGATAGATGTATATATATTGATAATCCTTATGTTATTGATAATCTTGAAAAATATAATGTTTTGCGTCACTCGTTACATGGTCCTTACATTAGTGATGAAGATAATTCAATAATTTCTAGTAAGAATATCAAAAATCATGATGAAATTTTATGTGAATTATTTCTGAATGATGATGTACAAAACTTTTTTGATTATTCGGAATTGCAATTTAAATTAGGTGAAACTCTAGAATATATCAATAAAATTGTACCAGGAGAATTTTCAGAAACACCAGACGGGTATTTCTATGTTAAAGATGGTACATCCTTGTCAGTTAAGAATTTAGCAACTGGATCAAAGATGTTTTTTATAATAAAGAAGTTGCTAATAAATGGATTAATTGATGAAAGAACGATGTTAATTTTGGATGAGCCTGAATCACATTTGCATCCAGAATGGATAAATAAGTTTGCTGAGATATTAATATTAATAGTAAAAAACATTAGAGTTAATGTATTGTTAACTACTCATAGTCCTAATTTGTTGTTGGCACTTGATGTCTACTCGCGAAAAGAAAAAATTTCTAATGAAGCTCATTTCTACTTAGCAGAAAAATTAGAAGATGAATATTTTTCTTATATAAAAAATATTGATAATAATATAGGAGAAGCTTATTCTCATTTATCACTTCCTTTAGTGGAAATGGATTTAGAATCAGATGGTTTAAATGAGGATTAATGATAGTAATAGAAATGGAAAGATTCAAGGCTTTTTTATCAAACAAATATCAAAACTTAAAAGATATAAATATTTCTTTCAAGAAATGTTCTAAATATAATAATGATAATTATTTAGTTGACTGTGAAATGAAAACCATAAGTTTTGATAAATTGACAGAATGGTATTTTAAACACCAGCGGATACCGAAATCAGCAGATGCTATGAGTTTTAGTAATGATAATAGTATTTGTTTTATAGAATTTAAATCTGGTGATCAAACTAGACCTGAAAGAAAACTACAAAAACTTATAAGTGGAGTTGCTGGTAAAATCAACGACAGCGATTCCACTATATCATCTATGTATGCCGAAGCTTTTAACAACAGTGAAGATAGGTTAAACCAAAAGTTTTATTTAGTAGTCGATTCTAAAGCTATGGGAATAAATAAATTTACATACACTCTCTCGAAGCTTTCAATGAAAAATAATAGTTCACTAAAAGAAAATGAAAAAATTATGTATGAAAAAGTTATGGGAAATCTTAAAGAAGAAACTGATTTTCCAGATCATTTTTCAAAAATAGATGTTTGGGATAGCCAATTATTTGAAAAATATTTAGAATTAGAAGGAATAACGGATTTTGTGATTTGATGTGAATTTTAACTAAGTTGCTTAAGTGGGGTACTTTAAGGGGTAGATTTGAAGACTTATAGAGTGCTTAGGTTGAAAAACCCCCGTAATATCAGGGGATTTTAGGAGTTGCCAAATTGGTGGCCTTGGTCACTCCGACCATTAGACCTTAGAAAGTGTTAAAGCTTTCTAAGGTCTTATTATATGCCGAAGTTGGCTTAAATACAGGAAAAACAAGAGCTAAAGAAATTGCTTTAGTACCTCAATAAATTTTTCTAACTTCTTTGTTAATCAGTCCACTTTGTCAATATAACATTGTAAAATTGTACTTTTTTCAAAAAATGCATCATTTATAGCATATAGACAATAAAAAGCCTAATATTATTCATATTTAATTACTGAGCAAATTAATCTCATAAACAGTCGGATAATAAAATATTGTTTCTTCTGTAAAGGCATCTTTTAGTTTGACTGTTACTTTGCTGTCTTGCTTAAAATCGTTAATTGATAGTTCATTACCGTATTCATCAAGCAGTTTTGTCTCTTTACTGATACCAAGGGAATTGAGAGGGTCGCCATAGATTTCAGTTGTTCGCTCAACTATCATACGTACTTCGCCGTCAGGCTGGGTTACAACATCCTGAACAACTGCATCAAACGCTCTTTCAGACATTTTTGATGACTGACTTACAGCAATTATTCCTAAAGCAGCAATTATAAGCACAGCAACAACACCGATAATCATTAATTTTTTCTTTTTCATAATTCCCTCCTATGCAACCTGATGTTTCTTAAAGCCGAGTCTTGCCAGCGGCAGCATAATGATTGTTAAAACTACATATAAAATTGCTCTCACAGAAAAAGCATCTAAAACCAAGCTTCCGAATTGATAGGAAATATATTTACCGAGTTCAGGCATTGTTGCACGATATGGTAATAGGAACAAAATCAGATTATATATTCCTGTTGTTCCGTTCGGAGTAAGGAACATTGGAATGAAAAGTACAGGCACAAGCACAATGAGTACGAAATAGGGATTCTTCATTTTTGATGACAAAAAGAGCGTTAAACCAATCATACCAAGCAGTACCAAATAGATTACACCGATGCTAATGAGTGTTGCCTGCATAAATGTTAAGGAATACGGAACTGTTGTATTTGCAATCTGCAGCGGTAAATTCCAGCCGTCTGTGCCAAACGCTGCAAGCGGCAAACCGCACGCAACAATAATATTTAGTGCAAAAGCAAGTGTGCCGAACAAAAGTGATGCTATTATTTTTGCTGTAGTCAGTTTTGTTTTTCCGTATTTAGCAGACAGAATAACAGCATCTGTTCCTGCCTGGTATTCACCTGCAAAAACAGGAGCAATTATAATACAAACAGCAAGTATTGCGAACATAAGAAGTTCCATGCTGCTTATAATGATATTCCATCCTTCGTAATATCCGTATTGCAGAGGTGTATTGATACCATTTTGCAGACTGCTCCAATATTCCTTTTGATCATCCGTTAAATCACGGGATGAAGCATTCAATACTGCTTCATTTTTTGTCTGCATTGATTGATAAAAATTTGCTCCGTCTGTTATATCCAAATCAGCAAGATTATTATAAGCTAAAAATTCATTTGGGGCACTGTAGGTGCTTGCAATCATATTAAGCAGTTTTTCCTTTGGTGCAATATCATTCCAATAGGCATCGCCGATTATAAATTTCTCATTTCCGTCATAACCGACATTGTCGGGGTTTTTAAAAAGTTCCTGAACATCCTTTATAGTTTCTGTGACATATTCTTCTGTTAATTTGACAGATATGTTTTTATACTGTTCCTTTTCATATGAAATACCTGCCGAACCTTTTATCATACCATCCTGATTGTAGGTTTGAAACTGCATAACAGGCAATCCAAAAAGAACGCCTGTTAAAATCAAACTGATTGCCATAACAATTAAAGTGGATTTTTTACGCAGTATTTTTAAAAATTCATATTTAACCAACATTTTACTGTTCCTCCTGTTCTACGCCGAAGTGATATAAAAACAAATCTTCTAAGCTCGGCTCAACCGTTTGTGCATTAGCGCTCGGTGCATTCTCATTAACAATACGCAAACGCACCATATTGTTTTCATGATGAAGATTTACAACTGAAAATTTTCTGCTGTACTCTGCGGCAGTTCTTTCATAAACCAAAAGCTCCCACACCTTGCCTTTTATACTGTCTGTAACAGTTGCCATAGGTTCATGCAAAAGAATCTGACCTTGTTTCATCATTAAAATTTCATCTGCAATATATGAAACATCAGAAACAATGTGTGTAGACAAAATAACAATCTTTTCTTTAGCAAAATCCGATATAAGATTTCTGAAACGCACTCTCTCTTTCGGGTCAAGTCCTGCCGTCGGCTCATCCAATATCAGAATAGACGGATTGCCAAGCTCTGCCTGTGCTATTCCCAAACGCTGTTTCATACCGCCTGAATAGGATTTTATTTTTTTATCTGCAACATCAGAAAGATTTACCATTTTAAGCAAATTATCTGTTCGTCTTTTTGTCTGCTTTTTATCAAGACCTTTAATTGCTGCCATATACAGCATAAATTCACGGGCAGTAAAATCAGGATAAAAGCCTGAATATTGAGGCATATAGCCTAAATGCGTATAGTATTTTTCTCCCAATTCTTCGATTGTTTTTCCGTTCAATGTAATACTGCCTGAAGTCGGTTTAAGAACACCGCATATCATTCGCATCAATGTAGTTTTTCCTGCACCGTTTGCACCAAGCAGACCATATACACCCGGCTTCAGATCAACACTTACATTGTTTACAGCACATTTTGCTCCGTACTGTTTCGTTAAATTCTGTAATTGTAATTCCATACAGAAAACCTCCTGTTCATATTTTATAGGCATAAGAAAACAGATGACCTATGCTTACAGCATAAATCATCTGTCTTAATCCGCTCTTTTCTGTATCTTAATTCTGCCTTAAGTTATTATTTAACGGAAGAACAATAGCAAATTGTGTTCCCTCGTTTAATTCACTTTTAACCGTAATATCTCCGCCGTGAAGTGTTATTATCTGTTTTGCAATGGCAAGCCCGAGTCCGCTGCCCTCGGGTTTTTCTTTTGTATTCGTACCTCTGTAATAACGATTGAAAAGCTTTGATTTTTCTTGTTCACTCATGCCTCTTCCGTTATCTGAAATACAAATAATAACTTGTTTTTTACTGTTTGAATGAATCGTTATTTTCACTTTTGTTTCAGGCAGATTATGCGTGAGTGAATTAATAATAAGATTACTAATAGCTCGGCGGAACAAATGAGTATCAAGGCTGATTTTCAATTCTTGCTCATTACTTTTAAACTCAACCTTTCTATTCTTAAAAGCAGGATTATTCACAATATCAATAACCAATTCTTTCATATACCGCACAAAATTTACTGATTGTGGATTTAATGGTAATGCATCCGAATCAAGCAGATATGTCAGCTTTAAATCATTAATGAGTTTTTCTGTATGGTTCACATTTTTCAGAATGATAACACCGTATTCCTGTATTGTTTCGTTGTCAGTATCAGAATTATCAGCAAGAAGTTCGGCATAGCCTTTTATCGGAGAAAGCGGAGTTTTTAAATCGTGTGTTATATTTGTAATCCATTCATTTCGCACTCGTTCAGTATCCTTTTGTACTTTATCACTGTGGTGGATTTCTTCATCCATTTTGTTGAGTGCACTATAGATTTCACTGAAAACACCTTTTTCAGACTGTGGAGTAT
>DBFOUY010000013.1:0-6876 GCA_048365975.1 Eubacterium sp. | reverse complement strand
ATACTTCGGCTGGAAACTGATATTTGATTATGATACTGACGTTTTAACACCCATATCAGTTGATTACGGTGACGTTGTCAGCGGAGGTATTCAGGATAATATTGAGGGTGATATGATTCCCGGAAGTATAAATGTATACTGGGCAGGCTCAGGCAATGAGATTTATAACGGCATTATGATTTACATAAACTTTGCTGTTAATTCGTCAGCTGTCGGAAATACAAAAATAGATATTTCCTATTCTAAGGAAGATACATTTGATGATGATTTTAATGATGTATATCTTGATTGTCAGCCGATAAATCTGAATATAACCAATAACAGTTACTCTCAGTTCGCAAAGATTAATGCAGGTTCAACTGATGTTACAGCAGGTGATGATGTTCAGTTAAAACTGAATATTTCAGAAATAAGCAATGTTTCAAAAGTAAATGTAACAATTGATTATAATGCAGATAATTTTGAGTTCAAAACAGCAAACGCAAATGGTGTAACAGTTAAAGCTACGAATGCAAATGGTAAAATAACACTTGATATTTCAGGAATTACTCCAGGTATTAATCATAAAGATTTTGTAATATTAACCTTTAAAGCTAAAGACAAAGCAATGTCAGGAAAATATGATTTTGCAGTTTCTTCTGCCGATGAAGGTATTATCTGCAAAGACGGCAGTGTGGTTATAAAGCCTTCTGCAATAAGTGAAATTGCGGAAATTTATGCAGATGATATTAATGCCAGTTTTAATGATGAAATAGCAATTCCTGTTTATATTGAAAATAATCACGGCATAATGGGTTATCGACTTGATTTTAAGTATGATTCAACTCTGCTGCAGCCAATCGCAGTGTCTTGTTCAGCAGAATTTTCTGAAAACGGGCTTTTCAATGATTCCATAGGGGTTAAAGATGGTGAGTTCAAGGCTCTCTGGAATAATGTTGATGAAAAATATAATAACGGAATTTTGCTTACATTAACATTCAAAGTTCTTACAAATGAAAAAACAGACACTGTGATTTCCATGGAATACAGTCAGCCTGATACATTTAATGAAAAATATGAGGACGTTGTATTTAACTGCAGTGATATAAATGTATTTCTTAATAATCATCAGCATAGTTATACAGCAGTTGTAACAGAGCCGAATTGTATGGAACAAGGTTATACCACTTACACTTGTGAATGCGGAGACAGTTATAAATCGGATTATACTGATTCAACAGGACACAGATACAAATATATTGACAACGATAATGATGAAATTGAATATTCTTGTGTGCGGTGTGATAGCTGTGTTACCAAATCAGTAGATGAGGTATATGCAATGTGGGATATAAAATATGTTAATAAGCCGCCTAACAGTACCTGTATAGATAACAGCAGCTATCTTGATTTTGTACAGGATAATGTAATTAATGCAAAAGATTTTGCTGTTATTAATAAGCTGAAAAATAACAATAAATACATATCAGGAGGGACAAAATGAAAAAGAAATTAAGCACAAGAATATTTTCAGTGCTTTTGTCATTATTAATGGTCGTTTCAATATTGCCTGCAGAGGCCATTACAGCTTCTGCAGGAACTAACCATTCACAGCAGGAAGCTGTGAATTGGGTGAGAAACAGAGTCGGAACCAAAGTTGGCGGAGGACAATGTGTTGATTTGACTAAAGCATATTATGAATATTTAGTCGGATATAGTGTTAGAGGCAATGGCTGCGATTATGCCCATAATTCCTTGCCAAGTGGTTGGACAAGAATTCCGTACTACTATGGTTTCGTTGCACAGCCAGGTGATATTGCAGTTTGGTCATGGAACAAATGGGCTAAGAATTATGGACATGTTGCCATAGTAACCAATGCAGATTCAACGTCAATGTCTTTCTGCGATCAAGGTGCAACATATGGATATAAAGTTCATTCTGGTTCAGTTAAATATAAAGATGGAAATTGGAACTTTTATGGAGTTATCAGACCTGATTTTTCAAATGTAATTATTGATGATGGCAGAAAAGACTCTCCGCAAAATGACAGCCATTATAATCAAGGAGCCGTATTCGGAAATGGTACATATAAAAACACTTGCGGTTATGGTGTTAATATGAGAAGCAGCGTTGGTGCTTCTTCTTCAAATAACAAAATAGGATGTACAGTTCCAAATGGTGCAGAAGTATATGTTTATGAAACCAATGGCAACTGGGGCAAAATTACTTTTGCCAATAAGGTAGGTTGGGTATGTCTTGATTATTTTACTAAAGTCAGCATACCTGTTCCGGCATCGCCTTCAATAAGTTATATCAGTTCAGGGAATATTCCTGTTGGTAAAAGTGTTACTGTTAACTGGAATTCAGTCAGTGGTGCAGATAACTATACCATAGGTATAAGAAGTACTCATATTAATCAGGATATTAATGTTGGCAGTTCCACATCCTATACTTATACTCTTTCTAATGCCGAAAAATATGATTTTTATGTTAAAGCATCAAATGTTTCAGGTTCAAGCAACTGGTCATCTTCAAGAAGCTGCACAGCTCATAATCCTGTAACAGTAAGTTTTGTGGATTGGGATAACACCGTTTTGGGCTCACAGATTATTGAATATGGTGCAAGTGCGACTGCACCAACAGCACCGCAGAGAAAAGGTTACACTTTCCAAGGCTGGAATGACTCTTTCTATAATGTAACAGCAAATAAAACAATTAAAGCTACATATAAAATTAATACTTATACAGTTAATTTCTTTGACAGAGAAGGTGTTTTGATTGAAAGTCATAAGGTTACCTATGGCAGCGATGCAGCCCCTCCGACTGATACTCATGAAAACAGTAAATATAAATTCGCAGGCTGGAACAGCACAGATTATATTGATGTTTACACAGACAGGGCAGATAAAAATATAAATATTGACGGAGTATATACATGGTACAATTATAATTTACCTACTGTATGTACTATAAAATCTGCAACTCGTCAGTATGATGGTTACTATGTAACATTTGATATCGAGAATAATGATTCAATGCCTGCAACTGGCCGTGCAGTTGTTGCTTTAAAAACAGCCGAGGGTAAGCTTGTTGATATGACAGAGTCGACAGCATTCAGCATCCCTGCAGGAAAAATCAAGAGCGGTGTTGAGGTTTTTATACCTTGTACCAGGATTGCTTCATCTGTTGAAGTGTTTATGGTATCTGACTATTCATCAGGTGTTCCGATTTCACCGAGTGTTACAAGCACAATAAGTCAGGGATTAATGTACGCAGAGTCAACGATTATGCCTGATAACAGTGATGGTACTCTTGATATTCAGAGTGTTCTGCAATATCGTTATAGAGATAAGGAAAAGTCAACCGGTAATACTAAAGTAAAAAATGACTGGATTTGGGATGGTACAAAGAATACCATTTATCAAAATGAAACCGGTTATCAGGATTCTGTGTTATCAACATATGATAATGAAACCGGAAAAAGAGTTTTGGATGCTTCACGTCAGGTTGCTACATACGGATCAAGGACAAAATATGAATATTTCCATTATAGAAATTATAATAAGGGCAGCAATCATGTTTTGTGCCCTGTAGACCACGGCGGAGCATCATATCATTCTTTCCAGACATATACTCCTATGGGATGTAACGGAAACTCTACTTGTAATGGCAGTCCAAGATACGGAAGTCACGCCTGTCCGAACGGGTGCGCAGACAAAGCGGTAAATAATGTATGCTGGTGGCAGAAATCGTGGGCTGAATCATATCAAAACGGAACTAAAACTCAATATAATTACAAAACATATCAGTATACTTATAATTTTTATCGTTGGAAAACTTGGTCTGACTGGAGTGATACTGAAGTAAAAGCTACAGATAATCGTGATGTAGAAACAAGAACGGTTTACAGATATAAGAGTAATAATATTCAGCCTGAGGATATAACAGGCAAGACAAGAACTATTAATGGAAAACTTGACTCCTCCTTTGCAGGAAAGCAAATTACACTTTATGTATATGGTTACACAGGTGCATCAGACTATACGAACCAGTATATCGGTCAGTCTGTTGCAGCAAGTGATGGTTCATATTCATTCACGTTCAAACTCCGTGAAGAGCCGACTATTGAAACAGGTGATTTCATTGTTGCAATCGGGATTGAGGGAACTACAAACACAACTGTAATTGACATAATTGAAGCACCAAAACCAACATACGAGGTTAAATTTTATGATTGGGATGGTACAGTAATTAATACACAAACTGTTGTTGAAGGCGAGAGTGCTGTTCTTCCTGAAAATCCTGAAAAAGAAGGTTATGATTTCTCAGGCTGGGATAAGAGCGTTTCAAATATCAGAGAAAATACGGAATTTTTTGCAGATTTTGAAAGAAAACAGTATACAGTTGTATTTGTAGATTGGGATAATCAGCAGATTGAAATCAAGAAATTCAATCATGGCGATGTTTTAGTTGCTCCTGAAGCAGATATGGTTGAAGGTTATACTTTTACAGGCTGGGATACAAATGATGTTATTGTTACTCGGGATATGGTTGTAACTGCACAATATGAGGCTAATGAGTATACAATCAAATTCTATGACTGGAACAATAATGTTATAGATACTCAAAATGTTAAACACGGTGGAACAGCCGTTGTTCCTGATGATCCTGAAGAGAATGGCGTGAATTTTGCCAACTGGTTCAATCCTGAGGATTATCAGTATGTTGAGCATGATGCCGAAATTTATCCATCATATTATTTTGATGAAACAACAGATACTCCTGCTGCAAATTATCAGACAGGGGAATATGATAATAAAATTCTGCTTGAATTATCGTCTGATGATGAAAATGCAGTAATTTTCTATTATCTTAATGATGATGAAACAACCGAGCAAATTTATTCCGAGCCTATTACGATTGATAGGACTTGTTCGGTAACCTATTATGCAACAAGTTTCTGCAAAAATGACAGTGAGCAGATTACTCAATACTTTTGCATCAATACAGGAGATAAGCCAACAGAATGGATGCCTTATTCTGAAATACCTGCTGATGTTAAGAACAATTTAAGCGATTATGTTCTTGAATCCGAAAAAGGATATAAGTATAAGGATGTTCAAAAAACTTCTGATCCTGATAAAATTGAACAGCTTGAAGATGCCGGATGGACACGTGAAAAGGTATCATATACAAGTTATACCGATTGGCAGGATGAAAAAATTACTATTGACGAAAGTTTAATTGGTTTTGAGGTTGATACTCAGGAAGTTGAAGATACTACTGTTAAATGGTATCAGTATTCACATTATAAATATACTGATGCAAATGGTGATGTTCGGTACTCGCCGACAACAGTTGATGGTTATAATTGTGAGTATGAAACTGTTACACTTGAAAACAGATTAAGTATTGCTGGTTTTACAGATGACAATATAAGCTATTACAATTATGAGAATCAGAAGTGGTTCACGCAAACAAGAGTTAACGGATTGAAAACTCAATATCGCTCTCGCTATCAGACAGCAGAATATTATAAATGGACTGGTTGGAGCATTGATGCTCCGTCATACAACGATAACAGAGAATATCAGACAGATGATGTTTACAGATATTACAATAAGAATTATCATATTGTTTATATTGATATTTATGGTAATATTTTATTGGTTGAGGAAGGCAAGACTATTGATGCTTCTCAGCTTGATAATGTTGAAGGATATGATTTTAAAGGATTGTATACTGATGAGAAACTCAAAAATAAGTTTGATATTTCAACACCGATAACAGAAAGTATTACATTGTTCTCTGAATATACACCAAAAAAGTATACAGTAATATTCCAAATGCAGGATGGAACAGAACTTGATACACAGAAAGTTGAATATATGCAATCGGCAGATGCACCTGATACAGATGTTGTTCCCGGATATGTATTCGGCGGCTGGGATAAGGAATTTGACTGTATAGCAGAAGATACTGTTATTACCGGCAAATATTTTAAAGAATCAGAATATGCAAGAATATTGCTTGACAAAGCTATTATGAATGTATATCAGGGTAATTCTGTTTCGTTGACTGCAACGATTACACCGGGAAATTTGGCTGATGAAAAGATTGAGTGGACTTCAAGTAATCCAGATGTTGCAATTGTTGATGATACAGGAAGGGTTACAGCTATTTCACAGGGTACAGCAATAATTACTGCAAAAGTTGTTAAGACTAAAGAAACCGCAGCATGCACAATTAATGTTTCTCCTGACAGCAGCAATTTTATTGTTCTGAAATCAGATTCATCTCTTAACTATGATTCATTAGGATATTTAAGAAGAATTGCTTTTGAAACTTCTGTTGAATCAGCATCAAAAGAATTTACAAATGACAGTTTGAAGTACTTTAACATAAGCGGAACAGAGCTTAAATCATCTGATTATATAGGAACAGGAACTAAGATTAAGCTGTTCAACGGCAGCAGTGCTGTTGATACCAGAACAGTTGTTGTTACAGGCGATATGACCGGTGATGGTATCATAAACAACAGGGATGTTGCTATGATAAATAAAAAATTGATTGATAAAGCAGATGCACAGGAATGTCAGATGCTTGCAATTGATGTAAATGGCGACGGATATGTAAATAACAAAGATGCTGCAATGATAGCAAGGTATCTTGTAGGTAAAGATGCATTTTAATAAAATTTTATCAGCCACACTTTCGGGTGTGGCTGATTGCTTAGAGGTACATATATGAAGAAGATAATTACAATTATATTGAGTTTATTGTTGCTGTTACAATGCAGTATTACCGCAATTGCAGCCGATACAGTAATTGTATCGGCGGATAAAGTCGGTCTGCCGCAAGAAGAAACTATACTTATTCCTATAAAAATCGAAAAT
>DBFOUY010000012.1:0-3524 GCA_048365975.1 Eubacterium sp. | reverse complement strand
GATTTCTTTGTTGATAACAATTGTTGGCGGCGGTATAGCATATTATATGATGCTGCCTGCAATTAATATTCATGACACACAGTTTTATTTATTTATAGTTTTACTTGTTGCAATATTTGTGGCTTCATTTGCTTTTGTATGCAAGGCTAATAAAAAGATTGAGCGCAAGGAATATGTTAAGAAAAAGTCACTCGTTCCGTTAATAATAGTCGGTGTTATTCTTGTTGTTATGGCAGTGGGCTGGGTAACAGGTATCACACTTTTCAGAGCAAACAGTTATAGTCAGCTTATGACTATTGAGGACGGCAACTTTGAAACTGATTTTGAAAGTATCAGCTATGATAAGGTGCCGAGAGTTGATGCTGACAGAGCTTATACTCTTGCTGACCAGCAGCTCGGCTCGCTGAGTGAATATAAGAGCCAGTATGTTGTTTCTGCAAATTCAACACAGATTAACTATAAGAATACTCCTGTAAGAGTTTCTTATCTTGAGTATGCCGATGTGTTCAAGTGGATAAATAACACTAAAAACGGTCTGCCGGCATATATGATTACAGACCTTGTAACTCAGAAGGTAACCGCTATCAACTGCGTTGAGCAGTTCGGAGAAGGTATTAAATATTCACCGACTGAGTTGTTTAATGAAAAATTAATTCGTCATCTGCGTTTCCAGTTCCCGACAATGCTGCTTGATACTCCGAATTTTGAGATAGACGATAATCAGCATCCATACTGGATTACTGCTGTTCTTGACAAGACAATCGGTCTTTTCGGCGGTACAGATGTAAAGGGCGTAATTATTACTGATGCACTCAATGGAGAAAGCACTTATTACGATATTGAACAGGTAAGAACAGATACATCTCTTAACTGGATTGACGTTGTTTACAGCGAGTCCCTTCTGATTGAGCAGTATAACTATTACGGTAAGCTGCAGAACGGCTTCTGGAACTCAATCATTTTCCAGAATGATGTTAATGTTGCATCTGTGGGCAGCGGTAATATTGCAATGAATGATGATGTGTGGGTTTATACAGGTGTAACATCATCTGAATCTGACGCTTCAAACTTCGGCTTTATTCTCTGCAATCAAAGAACTAAGGAAACCAAGTATTATCAGAATGCCGGTGCAATGGAAAGTGCTGCACAGAAGTCTGCTGCGGATGCTGTACAGAACTACGGATACTCTGCAACCTTCCCGATTTTACTTGGCATTGATGATAACCCGACGTATTTTATGTCACTTTACGGTGCAAGTAATACTGTAAAGGGTTATGCTTTTGTAAGCCTTGAGGATAAGACTGTTGTAGGTACAGGTCTGCTTGATGTGGCAAAGAGTGATGCCAGAGCACTTAACAGTGCACTTGAAAGCTATATTGATGCACTCAAGGAAAAGGGTGTAGCTGATGATGTAGATAAAAATGACGTCATTGTTGATGCTGATAAAATGGACAGTGCCGACAATAATGCTGATACAAATACACCTGACAAAACTCCTGCGTCTTCAACAGACGGAAACAAGATTACAGGTGAGGTAACTGATATCAAGTCATCGGTTAATGACGGCAACACAGTTTATTACCTTCAGATTGACGGCCAATATTACTATATAAAGGTAACTGATGCTATGGAGGTACTGCTGATTAATAAGGGTGATACTGTAACAGTTGAGTTTGAGAAAACAGATGAGCAGTTTGTTCCTGCGACATCGGTTACAAGATAAAACTATTGTTCTGAGACGAGTGTCTGCAAATGCGAATTTCCAAAAAATTATCAGTTATTATAAGCTTGCTTTTAATCTGTGTATTAGCATTTTCAACAGTTCAATTAATCAGGATTTATACTGAAAAGGAAAAGATAAATTTACAGTTTGAAGAATTAAAATCCATGATTGAAATCACAGTCTCTCAGTCAGAAAATGAAAATATTGAATATGTGAAACTAAAAGAAAAAAACAGTGATTTTGTAGGTTGGCTGACTGTTGACGGAACCAATATAGATTATCCTGTTATGCAAAGTGCAGATGCTCCTGAATTCTATCTTAAGCATAATTTCAATAAGGATGAGGATAGGCACGGAATACCTTTTGTTTCACAGTCTTCATCAGTTCCAAATGGTGACAATATAATAATTTTCGGTCATAATATGAAAGACGGCACGATGTTTTCCGAGCTTCAAAAATTTGTTTCAGCGGAGTTTTGCGAAGAAAATCACGGCATAATGTTCAATACACTTACTACATCGAATGTTTATGATGTGATTATGGTGTTTAAAATTTCCGAATCTGATACAGAAAATTTTAAATATTATACGTACACGTCATTTGATAATATTACTGCGGATGAATACCTGTCAGCGGCAAAACAGTATGCAATCTGGAGCAACAATAAATCAATCAGCAATGATGCCGAATTGCTCACATTATCAACCTGCGAATACACATTGGACAGCGGTAGACTTGTAATAATAGCAGAAAAGAGGTCATATTAGGTGAGGTACGGTAAGGAGGATTTGGTTTTGGCGTCGTTCTTCCACGTGCTTTGAACATTAAAAACCGCCTGCATACGCAAGTATGCAGGCGGTTTTATAATGCCCAAATCAACTAAAAGTACTTAGCCCAAACTGCGTTGCGCCCTATAAATCGTTATATTTTTAGTCAAAACAAGGCACAAAACTTCCCTAATGCTTGACCGCATTAGGGAAGTTTTTAACGTGGTTATGTCGGAAAAGACACGATTTTAGGGCAAACATTCCTTATCGTACCTCACCTTTAAACTGACCTCTTTTTTTGTTTGGTTTTTTTGAATATAATCACCGTGGATATTGTTAATCCGATTGAACAAACAACAATTAATACAATCCAGATTGTTGGTGAATTAAACATAGAATCACCTGTTTTCGGAAGCGTATCCTGTGTATTAATGTTGCGATGAGCAGTAAGAATAACAACTGTTCTGTTTCCTGTATTACCATCTGAACATGTTGCAAGAGCAACAGCCTGCGTAGTTGTTGGATTTTTGATAAGCTCTGCCATAGCATCATCCCAGATATGTATAGCATTTTTTTGAATGTATTTTGTAAGGTCTGTCAAATCCTCTCCCCAAAATGACGGATCAAAAATTTCCTCCGTATTATCGGGAATTTGAAGGACTGCCAAAACTGTCATTTTTGTTATATCTGTTTCGCTTGTAAGTGTGGCAGTTCTGTTGGTTTCAAAAAACTCTTTATCTTTATATAAATCCAGATCGCCGAACATTAAGTGGTTGCTCATATGATGACCATAAACAAGGGAATAAGAATCATTAAAATTATTGTTGTTACGGGTATCAAGGAAAATACTTCCCGCAAGTGAGAAATTACCATAAACATCTTTGTCCATATATTCAAGATTATTCTCGCCCTGAACAATAGGATAATCAACTTTTGTACCATCAAGAGTTATCCAACCGCAAACATCGGGATTAATTTTTTTTAATTCATCAAATCCAAGCTTACCCTCACCGCTTTTATCGGGTTTTATTTGA
>DBFOUY010000011.1:0-2711 GCA_048365975.1 Eubacterium sp. | reverse complement strand
TTTTCATGCCATATTTTCCCTTTTTTCATTGGCAACTTCAATAATTTTGCCAAGATGCAGTCCGGTAAAATGCAGACATTTCTGCCCGATATCCTCAACATCATGAGTAGCATAATACTTTATCAGACCGATAATACCGCATACAATATATTCTCGTGAAAACACATCAACACCGCCGATATCCTCAGTAAACAAATCAAGAATACGGGATATAACAGGCTTAAGCTTTTCTGTTAAAACATCGCCATTGCTACCGTTGAACAGCACCTTATAAGCATCTCTGTCACTGTCAACCGCACTGATTCCCAGACTGATTATAGTTGCAACGCTTTCAGGCGTAAAATAGTTTTTCTGAACACGCCTGAGCTGCTTGCCCACCCTGAAAAAAAGAGTTCTCATAAGATCATCACAGATTTTATTTAAAAGCTCATATTTATCAGCATAATGCAGATAAAAAGTATTTCTGCTTATCATTGCCCCATCTGTGATATCCTTAACAGAAATATGTTCAAAGCCCTTTTCCTCAACAAGCTCAAAAAATGAAGCCCTAATTGCAGACTGAGTTCTTTTTATTCTTAAATCTACAGTTCCGTCCTTTTTGCCCATAATCTCTCCTCATGTACATTAATTGATATGTGCACTTTATTTAGGCAATAAATAGTAATCCGAACCTGCTCAAAGCGCAGTATTAAAGCGAATTTATGAAGTTTTCGCTGTTGCCTTGCGTCAGCAAGGCTGCCATCTCAAAAATCAAAATTCATCTTTACTGCAAACGCTTTGAGTCTGCGAGTTTAAATTGTGTGATTTGTTCTTAATCAAGGCATAAAAGCACAGGAATACTTGCGTATTCCGAGCATTTTTAACACTGAGTAAGGGCAAATCACACAATTTAAACCACGGTTAGGATTACTATTCATTGCCTAATGTATTATAACATAACGGCATATTAAATTCAACAAGTCTGAGCACTGCTATGATTTTTGATGTATATATTATTTTATTATTTATAAATTTAATATTAAATATATATAGATTTATTGTTTTTCCTTGACTAAAAGACACTTTCATAATATAATACACGTGTATTATATTTATGTTCAAAATTGAATATAAAGGGGGATTGGTTTTGGCAATAGCAACCTTTAAACGTTATGAGAAAAAATATCTCATAACCAAAGAAATGCTTGACCGAATTCTGCCCTCAATGCTCGAGTATATGGAGCTTGACCCGTTTTGTCTTAATGGCAATGAATACAGAATTTACAGTATTTATTATGACACAGATAACCACGATGTTATCAGGCAAAACTCCTCCGGTCCTGTCTATAAGGAAAAGATGAGAATACGTTCCTATTATGACCGCAAGGACCCTGAGGATAAAATCTTTATGGAAATAAAGAAAAAAAGTGAGGGTCAGGGTAACAAGCGAAGAATCAAGCTCAAAATTAAGGAAATTGAGCCTTTTGTCAACGAGGGTATCCTGCCCGAAACAAAGGATTACCTGTCTGCTCAGGTTGCAAAGGAGCTGCAATACTACCTTAAAATGAACAAGGTGCACCCTGCACTTTATGTTCAGTATGACAGACTTGCTTTATTCGGCAAAGAGGACAAAAATTTCAGAATGACCTTTGACAGAAATGTAAGAACGAGAAGGTCAAATTTCGTATTCGGCGAAAGCGATGCTGACGAGCTGCTTTTGCCCGGCGGCGAGTACATAATGGAAATTAAGATTCTCGGTGCAATGCCGCTGTGGCTCACACGGCTTCTCAGCGAAAACGGCTTATTCAGCCACGGTTTTTCAAAATACGGCGTTAAATACAAGCGTGATGCCGCCGAGCACAAGCTTATATACCATATGACTGACAAAGACGGTAATGAGCTTGGCTTTGAAGATTTCAGCTAAATTGAGATTATAAGGAGAGAATACAATGAATTTTAACGATTTGATTTCAAATGCCGCAACAGGCGACATTGCAAGCTCACTTACAGTAGTTAGCGTGCTTGAGATTCTGGCAAGCTCGATTATCATAGGTCTGGTAATCAGTCTTGTATATCTGTTCACACACAAAAAAGAGGGTTACAGTCAGGCATTCTGTGTAGCACTTATTTTACTTGCACCTATTGTCGGTCTTGTAATTTTACTTATCGGCAACAATGTTGCAAGAGCATTCAGCCTTGCAGGTGCATTTGCACTTATCCGTTTCCGCAGTGCACCCGGCGATCCTAAGGACATTGCTTTTGTATTCCTTTCAGTTGTAATGGGTCTTGCATGCGGTATGGGCTACTGGTTATACGCAGCAATCGCAACCGTAATTATCTGCCTTGTTATCATCATTCTTCACCTCATTAACTATGCAGGCAAAAAGGGTGATGTTTACACTCTGAAAATCACAGTGCCCGAAACACTCAACTATGTAGGCGCATTTGATGAAACACTTAACAAATACACAAATTCATTTAAGCTTGTTAAGGTTAAGTCAGTTGACTTCGGTGCTTTATTTGAACTGAGCTTCACTGTTGAGCTTAAGGATGACAAGCAGATGAGAGAAATGCTTGACGATTTAAGAGCAATGAACGGCAACTTAAAAATTATGCTTTCAACCGAGGCTCCTGCTGTAAAGAGCTTCCATTTTCAATAAAAAGAATTCAGGAACGCTGAATGGCGTTCCTGAACGTGTTTTATAAGTGAAATGCAATTCACAACCCCTTGT
>DBFOUY010000010.1:0-9146 GCA_048365975.1 Eubacterium sp. | reverse complement strand
TTAAGGAATTGCCTCAGCCTCACCCTCAGCCTCACGCACCTTAGCTTCCTTAACAGCCTCAGCGTGAAGGATTGCAGATTGTTTTTCAGCCTCAGCCTCAAGGATTTTTGATTCCTTATGACCTTCTGCAACAAGGATTCTTGACTGTTTTTCACCCTCTGCACGAAGGATAGACTCACGTCTTTCACGCTCTGCCTTCATCTGCTTTTCCATTGCATCCTGAATTTCACGAGGCGGAATAATGTTTTTAAGCTCAACTCTGTTAACCTTGATACCCCATGGGTCGGTTGCTTCGTCAAGAATAACTCTGATTTTTGCATTGATTGTGTCACGTGATGTGAGTGTCGAGTCAAGCTCAAGCTCACCGATTATGTTACGAAGTGTTGTTGCTGTAAGATTTTCAATAGCAGAAATCGGACTTTCAACACCATAGGTATAAAGCTTTGGGTCTGTAATCTGATAGAATACAACAGTATCTATCTGCATTGTAACATTATCCTTTGTGATAACAGGCTGTGGCTTGAAATCAACAACCTGCTCCTTGAGTGAAACGATTTTTGCAATTCTGTCAAAGAACGGGATTTTAACGTGAAGTCCTGTCTGCCAGGTTGCAAAGAATGTGCCGAGTCTTTCAATAACATATGCCTTTGATTGAGGTACAACTCTGATATTTGTTAAAACAAGTGCGATAATTGCGATAGCAACAAGTGCTAAGATAATAAATAGTGCCATATAATTTCTCCTTTTTCATTAATTGTTTTTATTTCTGACAATAAGCTTAACACCGTCAATCCTTTCTATTATTACCTCAGTGGATGTCTGTATTATGCTGTTGTCTGATGTTCTTGCAGTCCAGATTTTACCGTCAGCCTTGACCTGACCCTTACCCTCGATATTATTGATATCCTCGGTAACTATGCCCGTCTGACCGATTACTCTGTCTGCGTTGGTGAATTGCCTTTGTGGGTGAATATATTTTTTAACAAGCGGTCTGGTGATAACAAGAGTTAAAGCACTAACCGCAATAAATATGATAAGCTGCGCAGGTATTCCTGCACCTAAAAGTGCTGCTATGAGCGAGGCTATTGAGCCTATCATAAACCATATTGAAACCAGCTGAGCAGTGATAGACTCGAGTACTCCAAAGCCTACAATAAGAACTGCCCACAATATATATATTGCTGTCTGGGATAATTCAACCATTGAAATCACCTCCTGTTTTTTATTCACATTATATAATGCATATGCAAAATTTTGTTTTGCATTGACTATATTATACCACATATTGTGCCGAAATTCAATATTTTTAGCATATATGCGTCTGAGATTTACACTCTGTTAATAATTACCACAAGCTGTAGTATCTTGACAAATCTGATGTTATTCCTGTTGTATAGGTTTGTTTGAAACTTTTACATAGTTGTACTTTGTTTTTATATGTTGTATAATATAATATTATATTATATGAAATCCATATTTAGTATATTAAGGATAAATGAATCATTATGAAAGTGCTAAGTCAATTTGTTAATATTAACAATTCAAAGCAAAATATTTTAACTATGATAACAAGTAATGAGAATCCAGTTCTTTTAATTGTTCATGGAGGACCTGGATCTCCTGACAGACCGCTTGTTTTTAAGTATAACAGTGAGCTTTCAAAAAAATATACTGTGGTTTGCTGGGACCAACGTGGTTCAGGTCTGAGTTATTCAAATGCTGATAAGAAAAAAGAATTAACCATAGAATTGATGCTGTCGGATTTAAAAGAGATTGTTGTATTTTTATTAAAAAAGTATAATAAGGATAAGCTTTATATTGCAGGGCATTCATGGGGGGCATATCTTGGATTAAGATTTGTAAGTGATTATCCTCAATATGTTAAATACTATGTTGGTACAGGTCAAGGTATATCATCTTATGTTGATGAGATTTATAAATATGATTTTGTACTTGAACGAGCAAAAGAATTGAATGATATAAAAGCGTTAGAAAAGTTAAAAAGTTTTGGTGCACCTGTCGGTATTGCATATCCTGAAAATTCAGAATATGCAGCAGGATATGTTGGAAAGCTTATTCATAAATACGGTGGATATATTCACCCCCAAAGCACTCTTAGTATGAACTCTTATTTTTTAGATTATATAAGGTTTTATAAGCTTGATATTTTTAAGGTGTTAGCAGGAATGAAATATTCTGTTAAAAATCTAAATCCTCAAATCAACAGTAGTGACAGAATCACAGATATTACAGAATTAAAGGTGCCTATACTTTTAATTTCAGGTGAATGGGATTATATATGCCCTGTACCTGCATCAAAAGTATGGTTTGAAAAGCTTTCTGCACCAAAAAAGGAATTTGTAGTAATAAAAAATGCAGCACATATGGTTAATTTTGAAAAGCCTGATGAATGGAATAAAAAGTTACTTAAAATCTTATAAAGCAAATAACGGATACTGCAAAAGATATTTTTACAGTATCCGTTATTTGTTATCGAGGTTCATAAAAAACATTATTTCTGAGAATGTTTTCTGCCGTTCATTTTTGTACTGGTAGTGCTCATAGTCTTATCTCCTCTATTATTTAATCAGCAGATTCTGGGGAGTCCTTCACCATAAAGAACATTGACTCTGCGTTTTCCTCCTAATGGTGTAATAAGGTCCACACCTTCACCGCTTTTTACTGTTCCGATTATTTCTGCATCTTCACCGTATTTACAGCTTCTTATTATTTCGACTGCTTTTTGTGCATCCTTTTGAGGAACAACAGCAACAAGCTTGCCCTCGTTACCCATATGCATAATATCAAGACCTAAGATTTTTGCAAAGGCTTTGACCTCGCTGTCAACAGGAATGCTTTCCTCTGTTATTTCAATATTAACGTGTGATGCTTTTGCAAGTTCATTTAAAACTGTACCGAGTCCGCCTCTTGTTACATCCCTCATACAGTGAAGCTCAATGCCTGCCTTAAGCATTTTTTCAACCATTTCAACAAGGGGAGCATTGTCGCTTTTAATGTTGTTTTCAATGTCCATTCGTGCTGAAAGAATCGCCGCATGGTGATCACCTGTATTGCCGCTGATGATTACTGCATCGCCCTCTCTGAGATTAGTTGACACAATATCAGTGCTTTCCTTGACAAAGCCTACACCTGTGGTGTTAATGTATATTCCGCCGCTGCCCTCGATGACCTTTGTGTCACCGCAGATTACAGTAACACCTGCCTCCTTTGCAGTATCAGCCATTGATTTTACTATCTGTTCAAGAAGGCCGCTGTCAGCACCCTCCTCGATAATAAAAGCAGATGTAATATATTTAGGCTTAGCACCACGCATAAGCAAATCGTTAACTGTTCCGCAGACTGACAGCCTGCCTATGTCACCGCCCTTAAATATAACAGGAGTAACAACAAATGAATCGGTTGTTACAGCTATTTTTGAGCAGCCATCAACAACTGCACTGTCCTCCATCATATTAAGTATAGGGTTTGAAAAATGCTTTGCGAAAACCTTGTCGATAAGTTCACTTGTTGATTTTCCTCCGCTACCGTGAGCAAGTGTAATTTTCATATTTGACCTCTGTTGTTAATGTAATAGTGAAAGCAGGAGCCTTCGTTTGATACCATACAGGCACCCTGTGGATTTTCAGGAGTGCACACCTTTTTAAAAAGCGGACACTCAGAAGGAGATGTAAAGCCTGTTATAACCTCGCCGCAGCGGCAGGCTTTGTGTTTTTTATTGTCAGCTGTTAAGTTTTTGCTGCCTGCGTCAAGATAGTCATATTCCTGTCTTAATGCCATACCTGACTGTGGTATTTCTCCTATACCTCTCCAGTAGGCATTGCAGGGCTCAAAATATTTGTTTACAAGCTCCTTTGCCTTGGTGTTGCCGTTATCTGTAACGGCTGATTTATAAAGATTAAGCACTTTGCCATTGCCGTTAAGCTTAACAAGTGCATAAATTGCAGCCAATAGCTCCTCGCCCTTAAAGCCACTTACAACAAAGGGCAGCTTGTATTTTTCAGCAAGGGGTACAAATTCCTTTGCACCTGTTATAACGCTGACGTGACCAGGTGCAATAAAGCCGTCAATCTTGTTACCCATATCACAAAGGCTTTCAATTGCTCTCGGCATAGTCTTAAGTGCAGTAAGGAGTTTAATATTTTTAATATTTTCTGCTGTTATTTTTTCAATCAGAACGGCATAAATCGGTGTTGTGGTTTCAAAGCCAACTGCCGCAAATACAAATTCAGTTTCGGGCTCAGCCTTTGCAAGGTCAATAATCTCAAAAGGGGAGTACACCATTTGAACTCTGCCGCCTTTTGATTTTATTTCCTGAAGGCTTGTGGTTGATGACGGAACACGTATTAAATCACCAAATGTTACAATACAAGTGTCAGGCTTGAGTGCAAGCTCGCAGAGCCTGTCAATATAGCCTGAGGCAGTAACGCATACAGGACAGCCCGGACCGCTTATAAGTCTTATTTTATCACTGAGCAGTGACGGAATACCATTTTCACTTATAGCAGCAGTATGAGTGCCGCAGACCTCCATAAAGGTGAGTGGTTTGCCGTCATATTCGCCCAGATATTTGATTATATCCTTAATATCCATTACAGCTCACCCAGCTCCTCAAAAAGCTCAAGCATATTCTTTGCCTCGTCCTCAGGGAGCACCTGAATTATAAGCCCTGCATGAACAAGCACATAGTCGCCGATTTTTGTGTCTATTATACCTTTATTAGCATTGACTTTATTGCCGTTATAATCAATAACAGCAGTGTCACCATTTATTTCAATAACCTTGCCTGGTGCTGCAACACACATATTTATTCCTCCATAGCTGCAATGTATGCCTGACCCAGTGCGATACATCCGTCACCGCATGGTACAAGCTCATTAGTGTATACTTTATATCCATTTTTTTCTAAAAGCTTTACTGTATTTCCCATAAGCAGTCTGTTGTTGAAAACGCCGCCGCTTAATGCAATCTGCTTTATTTTATATTTATCTGCAATATTTAAAATCAGCTCACTGAGCATAAGGTGAAAGCCAAGTGCAATACTCTCTGCAGAAGCTGTATTTTTTGCTTTTTTTATCTGTTCGAGTATTTCCTTTGGATTAAGGCTCGGAGTCAGCTTAAAAGCTCTCACGGCCCTTTTAGCGCAGCTTTCCAGAGAGGTGGCACATTCACCCTCATAGCTGTTGTAATGCTTAATGTCAAGCAGAGCAGAAACCGCATCAAACAGTCTGCCCATACTTGAGCTTTCAATAACATTAATATTATTTTCAATTGCCTTGTCGATTATCGGATTACCGCCAAGATAACAGTCAAGGGCTAAATCGGCATTTTTTGAAATTTCATCAGAGCCGAGCATTTTTGTGTATTCAAGGTGCTCTTTTCTTTCAAAGCCTTTTCTGTTAAACAGAATTATTTCACTGCCCCATACTGCTCCGTCGTCGCCATAGCCTGTGCCGTCAAAGGCAAAGCCTAAAACCTTACCCTCAAGCTTATGCTCGGCTATAACTGACGCAATATGTGCCTTATGGTGCTGGACCTTAATGTCAGCATTGTAAATACCTGCTGAGTAATATGCAGGGTGCTTGTCACAAGCTGTTTTGCTTATACTAAAGCCGTGCAATTGTGAAAATCTTTTAATGTTATTCTTATAACTGTCAAATACGGCACTGTCCTCAAGGTCGCCGAAGTACTGACTTAGAAAAACATATTTATCACGGTGAAAGCCGAATACTGCCTTTAAGTCACCGCCCATAAGCAGAGTATCGCATTTTGCTTTTTTGCCTATGTCTATTGCAAGGGGTACATACCCTCTTGCTCGCCTGATAAACTGAGCCTTGCCGCTGTTAACCGCAAGTACGCTGTCGTCAATAGGTGTCAGTATTTTTCTGTTATGTGAAAGAACAGGCACACCGAATTTTTTTATTTCATCATCATCAATGATGATAGGCTCACCGCTTATATTTGCACTTGTCATAACCAGCGGTGATATCTTGTCAAGTATCATAATCTGAACAGGATTGCAGGGCAGGAATGCACCGATATAATCGCTGTCCCTGCTTATACTATAATCCAAATCTTTAATTTTTTCAAGAAGAACAATCGGTCGTGCAGGGGAAAGGAGCAATTCTTTTTCCTTATCGCTAACTCTGCAATAATTTTTTATGCTGTCAATATTGTCAAACATAACAGCAAATGGCTTTGCTTCACGTCCTTTTAATTCTCTGATTTTATTGACAGCAGCAGGCATATCAGCCCTGCATACAAGATGATAGCCGCCTATGTCCTTAATAGCAATTACCTCACCTTTATTAAGCAAATTTACCGCACTGTCAATTGACATACTTAGCTCAGGACCGCAGTCATTGCAGGCAATTGTCTGAGCGTGGCATCGTCTGTCATCTGCTGTTACATATTCTTTTTTGCAATTGCCACACATTTCAAATGGTGACATTTCAGTATTTTCCCTGTCATAGGGCAGGGTATTCATTATTGTATATCGTGGTCCGCAGTTGATACAGCTTATAAACGGATGGCGGTATCTGCGGTTGTTTTCGTCTTTAAGCTCTCTTTCACAGTCCCTGCAGGTTGCAAGGTCAGGTGTAAGAAAGGGGGTTTCATTATCAAAATCTGAGTGTACTATTTTAAAGCTGTCAAATTCTATATCTTCAATTGTTTTGCTTTCAAAGCTTTTTATATCAAACAATACAGCAAGGCGCTGGACAAATTCGTCCAACGCCTTATTGTTACCGGTAATAGTTAATTCAACATTACCGCCTAAATTTTTAACCTGACCCTTAACACCAAGGGCTTTTGCAATGCGCAGGGCAGTGGGTCTGAATCCGATACCCTGAACAATGCCTGAAAAGGTTAATAATTTTGTCATAAAAACACCTGTAATTAATCTTTGTGGAGGGTAACTATACCCTTTTCGCCGTCGTCTTCAGTAAATGACAGTGCCTTGAATTTCAGGCAGGCATCAATACATGCACCGCACTGAACGCAGGCATCTCTGTCGATTGACCAGGTTTTTGCTTCTTTTCTGTCAACGGTAATACATTCCTGCGGGCACTTTCTTGCACAGGGTCCGCAAAGAATACACTTTGACATATCATTTGTGATTTTGCCTGAAGCAACAGAAGGTGTGTCATTATTTTCATCAGCCTTAACAGGCTCAGGAATAGGTTGGCTGTATGTATCAACAGTTTTTTCTGCTGACGGCTCTGAGTAACCCTTAGCCATTGTCAGACACTTTTTGGGGCAGGCATTAACACAAGCCTGACACTGAACACAGCCCATTCTTTCGATTGACCATGTTTTAGTTGCTCTGTCAACCTTGATAGCACCGCTCATACATTTGCGTGAGCAGATACCGCACATAATACAGCTGTCAATATCTATTTCAACGTGACCTCTGCTTCTGTCAGGATATTCCTTAGGCACAGCAGGGTACTGAGATGTAGCAGGCTTGGAAAACAGGTTTTTTAATGCGGTAACTGAAAAATCCATTATAGACATAGTATATTACCTCCTATCTTTCCGTACAGCTGATGCATGGATCGATTGTGAGAATCTGAAGCGGAACATCAGCAAGCTCTGAGCCTGGCAGAATATGAATAAGTGATTCAATATTTGTGAATGTGGGAGTACGCACTCTCAATCTTTCAAGGAACTTTGTTCCGTTTGCCTTGGCATAATAAATAGCCTCGCCTCGTGGCTGCTCAGCTCTTACAAAGGCTTCACCATTCGGATTACCCTTAACCTGTGTTGCAATGTCACCCTCGGGTATTTTTGCAGCAAGCTGCTTGATAATGCTGATGGACTGGAAAAGTTCACCGATACGAACTGCACATCTGCCGTATCCATCACAATCGTTTGATGTAATAATATCAAAGTCTATATTGCCATAAGCTTCATAGCCTGTTTTACGAATATCAATTTCAATTCCTGATGCTCTTGCCATAGGACCTACAGCACCAAGACGTATTGCATCCTCCTTTGAGAGAATACCCACACCCTTTAATCTTGAGCAAACTGTGTAGTCGTTAAGGAATGTTTTTGTAAGTCTTTTAAGGTCGTTTTCCATACCGCTGAAAATGTCAACAAAGCTTTTAAGCATTGTTGAATCCATATCTCTGAGCACACCGCCGATTTTGTTGACGGAGAAAATAACTCTGCCGCCTGTGGATGCCTCAAACATATCAAGCACCTTTTCTCTCATTCGCCAGCACTGCATAAATAATGCGTCAAAACCAAATGCATCAGCAAGCAAGCCAAGCCAGAGCAGGTGAGAGTGAATACGGCTCATTTCACCCCAGATAGTACGAAGAAATTTACCTCTTTCAGGTACCTCAGCACCAAATATTTTTTCAACAGATTCGCAGTAGCACATTCCGTGTTTGAATGAGCAGATACCGCATATTCTTTCAATAACATACTGATAGTCGTTAAAATCTCTTTTATCGGCAAGGCTTTCAAGACCTCTGTGAACAAAGCCGATTGAAGGGATAGCCTCAACTACCTTTTCATCCTCAAGCACTAAATCAAGGTGAATAGGTTCAGGAAGCACAGGGTGCTGAGGTCCGAATGGAACTATTGATCTTTCACCCATTATCCTTGTACCTCCTCATCTTTTTTTACTACCTTAACTGCGTCCTTAACTTCCTTTTTGAAAGGAGTTTTAACTGCAATTCTGTAAAGCTTATCCTGGTAGTCAGGATTTATTGATTTAATCTGAACACCGAAAAGCTCCTTCATCTCATTCTCAAACAGCATTGCTGAAGGGAAAAAATCGGAAATAGTGTTGATTTCAGATTCAATCGGAACAATAATTTTATAATTTTCAAATTTATAATCAAGTGCAAATGAGTAGATAACCTCATTATAACCCTCAAAGGCTGTGGCACAAATCTGTGCCAGACGATAGCCTGAGCGCTGCCTTTCAAGAGCAATTTTATAAAGAGTTTCAATATCTACTGTTTCAAGTGTATATGCTTCGCTCATTATTTGCCCTCCTTAAGCTTTTTGCTTTTTTCCTTTAACAGTGCAAGTGACTTGACAACACCGTCAATGATTGCCTCAGGTCTTGCAGCACAGCCGGGAACATAAATGTCAACAGGAATTACCCTTGT
>DBFOUY010000009.1:0-4208 GCA_048365975.1 Eubacterium sp. | reverse complement strand
GTCATGGAAAGGTCAAGACCTATATATATCCTTTTTCCTTTCCAAAAATCATTATCAACTTTGTATCTGCATTTTCTTACATAGTCAATATCAATATAACCCTCAGCACCTATACCCTTGTAAAGGATATTGTTGTGCTTACAGAGGTAATTTTCTCTCCTGTTTTCATAGAGAACAGCCATTGCTCTCTTTTTTATAAGTTCATCAAATATATCCTTATTATTTATAGCAACAGGATTACTCTGATATATACAAAGGTCATTACTTTCCCATTGTTTTTGTATTTCATCGTCAGGCTCATATAATAAGCTAAAATATCTTTTGTCCTCTGTCAGCTTGTCAAGCACCTTTTTAGCATAATCAATCTCATCAATCATTACATTGTTGTCATTAGGGTACTGAGTACTTATAATAATGCCCAATTTATTTTTAATGGTAATCTGAGAACTTCTCATAGCCTCAACAGGGTAGGTGTCAAGGGCGCCTGCTTCATCAGCAAGAAAAATATTAGCAAGCTTACCATCCATTCTGTCATTACTGTAGGCAAGAGGTGTATATGTAATTTCATTTAATTTACATTCAATTTCATCTCTTTTTACCTTAAAATAATCAGTTAAATCAGGACTTGACTTTATTATTTTTCTAACAGCAAGCCTAAGCTCCGAGCTTAATTTGTAATCAGGTGCCACAGAAAAAAATCTGCTGAATTTAGGCTCTATAATCATACCTACAATAAATATAATTGCACTGTTAAAAGTTTTAAAATTCTTTCTTGCTATTTCTAATAGCACTGTTACATAATATCTGCTGTTATCCTTTTTTGCCTTTGTACAAAATATTGCAACTACGATAAACCAACCATAATCCTCAAGTCCCTCATATATGGTACAACCTAAATCAGGATGTATCATAAGCCCCAATATATCACACATAACATCAAAGCTCTTTTCACTTACATAAGCCTCTTTATCTTTACCATCTGCAATTTTTAACCATGCTTTAGCCTGTTTTTTAACATATGCAGGTACCTTTTTATTGCTTTTTCTTATAGCCCATTTGCAATAAGTATATGCCTTGCTTTCTTTTATTGACATATAACTCTCCTTTTGTAAAATCAGCATTAGCTGATTTTACGTTATATTTTCTGTTATAAAAATAAATAGGCAAGGCAGTTATGCTCTGCCCTGCCTTTTTTTGTAAAATTGCTTTCGCAATTTTGCGTTATGTATAACATAATGCCGCTTAATTAGTACCACTTAATTTCTTTGGCATTGAACACTTAAACGGTATTGTCTGACTAAGCTTACCTTTCTTAATTTCCACAGGTGTAATTTCCGTATAGACAACATTAGGTATTGAATAGCTTGCTGTCTGTGACGTATTCTGATTAGTAAGTGTAGCCACAATCGTTCTTTCAGGCATTACACCTGTTGTAAAGCTTTCAAGAGCAGCATCATCATACTTTGTAGTTGTCTTATGTATTGTCATTTCACCCTCAACATTATAACCGGTATATACATGCTGAGTTTCCCAATCTCCGCACAGGTCAACATCCTCAAAGTTGGCAGTAGCCTTAACACTTATACTCTCAATATAAGCCTCAAGCACACCATCAACATAAACCTTGCCATTGGTACCAACGAATATCTGTTTATTAACTTTACCCATATATTTTTACTCCTTTCTTTGCAAAACAGCAAAGCAATTCTTATTACTCAAGAATAATATACATAGTCAAGTCTTCCATTGACTGACAAATCTTAATATTAGCAATAAGGAATAACTTTCTGCCAAAGCTCATAAGCTTTACCTTATCATCACTCCAGCTTTCAGCCTCAGCCTTGCCATAACTAAGCCATGCATTTCTCTGAGCCTCAACATAGACATCACAGGTATTTTCATAGTTAGGGTCAAGTACTTCCTCATTTGCAAGGTCTGTAAAATAACCCTTTATAGCCGCTATAAACAATAACTGTCTGTTGTAATTATTCTTGTAAGCACCTCTATAATACTCAACAAATGTGTCTGAAATATCTTTACGTATCATATCCATTGTCTGTATTACTTCAATATGCTGCATATCTTCGGTAATCTCGTCACTTACTTCAGCAGTGTTAATTCCTGCCACTACTCTCGGCTTTCCTGCACTCATTTCAGCATACACAAGCCCCTGAGAAACAATATCTAAATTAGGAACAGTTGTTGTAACATTTTTAATTAATGGTAATGTGTAGTTTGTCAGGCTTCTGTCTGTACCACAGGCAGCAATAGCCCCTGCATATAATCCCTGAATCTCATACTGACCTAACTCCTCATCAGCTTCGTTATAATATTTTACATATGAACCATTTGCAAGGGCAATGTAATGGGTACTATGTTGCAAGACATTCTCAACTTTCTCTACAAACATACAGCCATAGCCACTATTAGCTAATCTTATAATTGATTGTGCTGTAGTTGAACCACCGGGGCCTGAATTTATTGCTGTAACAACACAATTTGTTTCACCGCTTGAAAGCAATTTCTTCCATGTCTCACTCCAGCCAAGATTACTTATAATTATTTTCTTAGGTGCGCTTGCCATACAATATGTAATAGCCTTAGCCGCTGTTTCAGGATCAGGACACTTACCCTCTAAATCTGCCGCTGTAATACCGGCAAGCATATCAACAGTTTCATAACATTCTGTTGTTACAGCTTCATCAGTGCTTTTTGCTATTAATAGCACAACAACACTTTCTCCCGTTCTTTTAATTAATGTACTTGCAAGCTGTTTAAAAAATATTTCAACCTTAGGTTTTTCAGCCATTTGCCTCAGCCTCCTTTGTGCTTACTGTCGTTTTCTTCTTTCTTTCTGTCTTAACAGTTTCTGTTACAGTATTATCTGCTGTTACTGCATTGTCCTTAATTTCACTGGCAGCAGTATCAGCATTTTTATTTTCAGCTCTTGCGATTATTTTCTCGCCTGCTCCCTTCCTGCCATAACCAATAAACATTTTATCTCTCCTTTTGCATTGTAAAATTTACATAGTAAATTTTACGTTATATTTTCCACGGAGGAAAATACTCCTTCTGTAAAAATCTTTGATTTTGCGTTAATTTTTAAAATACAATTCAAGTTCTTCCATTACTTCATCATCAAGCTCAGTATCCACATATGTATCAACAGTAGTTGATGTTCTTATTTCAAGCATATCATCATAGGGTGTATAGTCAATTTCATCAAGCTCAATAAATACACCATTAGGCAGTTCAATACAGCCTAAAAGCATTTCATCAAATTCTTCTTCAATTTCAAAATGCTCAATATAATAGTTATTTATATCCCTTGCATAATACAAAATCAAGATGTCATAGTCAGTAAACCTGACATTCTGATTCAGTCTGCTGCTATTTGGTTTTATATATATTTTAAGTCCCGGACGGTCTTTAGGCTCCAGTAAGTCAGGTCGCATTAAAGGAATATCTTTCCTGCCAAGAGCCTCATATATTCCCATATATAACTCTTTAATCATTTTAACACTCCCTTGTGAACTGTCATACTGTAAAAATCTTTGATTTTTACGTAATAGCTATAGCAGATTGCTTCTGTACATTCCTAATACACTTGCAACAAGCTCATTTATGTAGCTTCTTTCGCCCTGATATTGTCTGTTGTCATGCATATCTTTTGTAAAAATCTTTGATTTTTACGTTATGTTTTCCGAAGCCTTGCGACCTGCCAAAGGTGGAACACCGACGCAGGGAAAGCAAGGTTCTCGTCTGAGGAAAACACTCCTTAGCTATAGCAGATTGCGTCTATACAACCCCAATACACTTGCAACAAGCTCATTTATGTAGCTTCTTTCGCCCTGATATTGTCTGTTGTCATGCATATCTGCTATAATAGCCAACATAGCCTGTACAACATCAGCCTTGCCTTGAAGCCCCTCTCTATCAAGTCCCGTATAGTTTTCAATATACTTTACAGCCCTTTTCCAGTACATTAATATGTCACCATATTCAAGACAGTCATCACGTAGATAATTTTTAATAACTTGAGGCATATTGTCGGAATATATATCCTCTGCCTCTATGGTATCAATTAATTTTTCTGACATCTGCATCATTCCTTTTGTAAAATTTACGCAGTAAATTTTACGTTATATTTTCCGCTTAAGCTACAGTTAATCTCTTAATCTTCTGAGGCTCAATTACCTTAGCCATCA
>DBFOUY010000008.1:0-4249 GCA_048365975.1 Eubacterium sp. | reverse complement strand
AATCTTTCGTCAATCTCATAATCACTGTAAACAACTCTTTCAAGAAGGCTTAACTCATCCTTTTCAAGTCCGCTCATAAATCCGAGCCGTCCTGCATTAATTCCGAGAATATGTTTGTTAAGCTGAGCAGCCTTTTTTGCGACGTTGAGTGTTGTTCCGTCGCCTCCTATTGCAATAGCAACATCACATATATTTACAAGATTATCAGAATTGGTATAGCAGACCCTGCAATTTGAAAAAATTTCTTTATATTCATCAGATACATAGATTTCTGTGTCAAATTTATTTAGAGTATTAAAAACATCTCTTGCAAGCTTTTCTACACCTGCATTTGAAAGATTCGGTAAAACTGAAATAATCATAACAATTCCTCGTGAGATTTGCTGACCAGAGCCTTGGCATCCACATTATCTGAGATAACAGGCTCGTCTGATTTAACCAGATAAATTAAATATTCTATATTTCCTTCAGGTCCTTTGACAGGCGAAAATTCAAGACCGAGCACTGAAAATCCGTTGCTTACAGCCATGTCAATAACATTTTCGACAACTTCAAGATGGGTGTTTATATCGCTTACAACACCTTTTTTACCGACCTTTTCTCTGCCTGCTTCGAACTGAGGCTTTATAAGACAAACAGCCTGTCCGTTTTCTTTTAAAAACAAATTAAGGTTTGGGAAAATGTGTTTTAAAGAAATAAACGAAACATCAACAGATGCAAAATCAACAGGCTCTGTTATCTGTTCGTTGGTTGCATATCTGAAATTAGTGCGTTCAAGATTTACTACTCGTTCATCAGTTCTCAGCTTCCAGGCAAGCTGTCCGTATCCTACATCAACTGAAAAAACCTTTACTGCACCATTCATAAGCATACAGTCAGTAAAGCCGCCTGTAGAAGCACCTACATCCATACACACCTTGTAATTAAGATTTATAGGAAAACACTCCATTGCTTTTTCAAGCTTAAGTCCGCCACGGCTTACATATTTTAATGCGCTGCCCCTTACCTCGATAACATCCTCAGGCTTAACATCCTTGCCTGCCTTGTCGGATTTCTGATTATTCACGTATACAATTCCAGCCATTATAATGGCTTTTGCCTTTTCCCTGCTTGGTGCAAGCCCACGATCAACAAGGGCTACATCAAGACGTATTTTATTTGATGCCATTATTTACCTCACTGATAATAGAATCACAATCAAGTTTATACGCTCTCATCTGAGAGTCAACTGAAGCCTGCTTAACAAACTCATCTGTAACAGAAATATGTCTGTATGACGCTGAAACACTACTTTCCGCAAGCATTTTTCCAAATGCTTCACCTATTCCGCCCGAAGTAATTGCTTCCTCAAAGAAAAAAATGTTTTCAGTATTTTTCAGCTCATTAAGCACAGATTTGTCAATCGGTTTAATTCTGTTAAGTTTAATTACAAAAGTATCATTAAGACTATTGCACGCTTTTATACATTCACTAAATTCCCTGCCGTAAGTAACAATACAGTTTATTGAATCTGTATTACCGAATACATTGTAACTTTCATGATTATACTTATATCCGTCAGGTTTGAATTTTTCGTTACCACGGGGATAACGAATTGCAGCTGCACCCTTAACTTTGTAAATTCCTTCATAGAACATAGCTTCAAGCTCATCATAATATGAGGGAGCAAAAACAGTTAATCCAACAACTGAATTTAAAAACGCTGTGTCAAAAACACCCTGATGGCTTTCACCATCCTCGCCTACAAAGCCTGCTCTGTCGATTGCAAAAATAACCTTCAGGTTCTGCATTGCAACATCGTGTATAAGCTGGTCGTATGACCTTTGAAGAAATGTTGAATACACTGCAAAAACAGGGACTAAACCATTTTTTGCAAGACCGCTTGAAAAGGTTACTGCGTGCTGTTCTGCAATACCCACATCAAAAAATCTTTTGGGATATTTTTTAGAAAACTCACAAAGTCCCGTTCCTTCTGCCATAGCGGCAGTAACACAGCATATTCGGCTGTCCTAGATGCAAAACCGCACATTGTTTCGCCGAACACCGATGAAAAGTTTTTACCGCTTGATTTAGGCTCACCTGTATTAATATCAAATTTGCCTATACCGTGAAACTGTGTAGGATTTTTTTCAGCAGGGTTATACCCCTTTCCTTTAACAGTATTGATATGTATGAATACTGAATGATTGTGGGCCTTTGCAACATTAAGAACATCTGTTAATGCGTCAATATCATGACCGTCAATAGGTCCGTAATATCTGAAACCTAAATCCTCAAAGAATGTTGATTTTAATATTCTTTTTCTTATTTTTGTATTAATTGCAGTAAAACTCCTACTTATCTGACTTCCTATCTTGGGTATTCTTGCCAAACCTCTCTGCAGCCTCGACTTAAATGTAACATACTTTGATGATGTTCTGATTGTATTGAGATTTTTAGCCATTGAGCCGACATTCTGGCTTATTGACATATTATTGTCATTAAGAATGACAATAAGGTTACTGTCATCATTTCCTGAATTATTCAGGGCTTCATAAGCAAGACCGCCTGTCAATGCACCGTCACCTATAATGGCGATAACCTTACCCTTTTCACCTTTTATCTGCTTTGCTCTGGCAAGACCCACTGCTGCAGAAATCGAGGTTGAACTGTGACCCGATGAAAAAATATCGTGTTCACTTTCAACAGGTCGTGTAAAACCGCTTATTCCGTTTTCTGTTCTCAATGTAGAGAACCTGTCTTTTCGTCCTGTAAGAAGCTTATGCGTATAGCACTGATGGCCGACATCAAAAACAATCTGGTCGGTCGGACTGTTGAAAACCTTATGCAAAGCAACAGTTAATTCAACAATTCCAAGGTTTGATGCAAGATGCCCTCCTGTTTTTGATACAGTGGAAATAAGCTCACTGCGGATATCACTGCAAAGCTCGTTTAATTCGTCATTATTTAATTTTTTAACATCATTAGGTGAATTCACCTTATCTAACACAGACATAATATCAACTCTTTACTTGCTCCTGTTAATTAAGCTGAGAGCAAGATTTTTAAGAAATTCGTTGTTTTCAAATTTATCAAGCTGTGAAACAGCCATTGCAGTAAGCTTTTCAACATCTTTTTTTGAAGCATCAATTCCTTTAACTGATGCATAGGTTTTTTTATTGTTTTCAGCATCTGAGCCGATGGGCTTTCCAAGCTCCTCCTCACTGCCGATAATATCAAGAATGTCATCCTGAATCTGAAAAGCTACACCAAGGGAATATGCAAATTTTGATGCAGCGGTAAGCTGTTCTTCAGTTGCACCTGCACTGATACATCCCATAAGACAGGCTGCAGAAATAAGAGCACCTGTTTTAAGCTTATAAACTGTAAGCAGTTCACTGAGCGAGGGATCACCATCTTCGATAATAAGGTCAATAACCTGACCGCCTATCATACCGCTTACACCTGCATTCTGTGCAAGCAAAGTTACAGCCATTGTTTTTTTTGCAGGACTTAAATCAGACGTACCGATTATTTCAAAGGCATGAGTAAGCAGAGCATCACCTGCCAGCAAAGCATTTGCCTCGCCAAATTGCTTGTGGCAGCTTGGTTTTCCTCTTCTCATATCATCATTATCCATACAAGGCAAATCATCATGAATCAAGCTGTAAGTATGAATATATTCAATTGCACATGCAAGTGGCAGACATTCATCACGGCTTCCTCCGCAAGCCATTGCAAATTCAATAGCAAGAACAGGTCTTATACGCTTTCCGCCGTTTGAAAGACTGTAATTCATTGCATTTACAACCTCAGCCTGACCATCCCTGGCTTTCGGCAAATTTTGAATTAACGCCCTTTCTACAAGCATAATGTCATTATTAAGTATATTATTATATTCAAGCTTATTCATAATTATAATTACTCCTTAACAAGCTCCGTGATTTTTTGCTGTGCATTTTTAATCTTATCCGCACAAAAAGCAGTCAGCTTTGTTCCTTCCTCAAAAAGCTTTAGGCTTTCATCAAGTGAAACCTCGTTTTTTTCCAGAGCAGTTACTATTTCTTCCAGTCTTGATATAGCTTTTTCATATGTCATTTCCATATCAGTTCACCTCGTCAACAGTACACACAGCACTGCCGTCAATAAATCTTATATTTATTTTGTCATTAACTTTAATGTCGTTTTTAGATTTGATTATTTTATTATCACTGTTTTGGGCCGTTGCATATCCTCTTGCAAGAACAGCTAAAGGACTTAAAGCAATCAA
>DBFOUY010000007.1:0-6264 GCA_048365975.1 Eubacterium sp. | reverse complement strand
TGTAAGTGTAATATTAAAGCTGTTTACTATATGCCTACAAGGCGCAGAGTAGATATAACAAATTTACATAGCGCTTTGCATGACATATTGGTGCATTACAGGGTTATTGCTGATGATAACTGCAAGATTGTTATTGGTACTGATGGCAGCAGGGTTAGGTATGATAAAAATAATCCGAGGACAGAAATTATTATAACAAAGTGTGATGAGGTAACAGGATTTGAGGTATGAGGAATGAGAAAAACGCATGAATTAAAAATATTGCCTGAATATTTTGATGATATTACAAGCGGTAAAAAGACTTTTGAAATCATAAGGAATGACAGAAATTATAAGGTCGGCGATGTATTGATACTAAGGGAATGGAATAAGAGGAATTATACGGGCTGTGAAGTCACGGCAGAGGTTACATATATCCTTGACGATTTTGAAGCTCTTAAAGAAGGTTATATTGTTATGGGCATAAAGGTTTTGAGTGTTAAAATTTAAATGGAGGTAATATACGATGGCAAGTACAATTGGCAGCAAAATAAAAGAATACAGAATTGAAAAAGGATATACTTTAGCCGAGCTTGCAAAAAAAACAAACATATCAATGCAGACATTAAGTAATTATGAAACAGGCAGGCAGCTGCCGCCGATTAAAAAATTAAACAATATTGCAGAAGCATTAGAAGTATGTTTTTATGTTAAGTTTGGGAAGAGGAAAAATGAGAATAGGAATACATGATGCAGAATTAGAACATATAAAAAATAAAATATTTCCGAATTTGGCTCTCATGAAAATATCAGCTTGGCATAAGTTACAAGGAGATATTATCGGATGGTGGGTACCACTATGCACATACGATAAGGTTTATAGCAGTAAAGTATTTGATTATACCCCTGAAAATCCTTATTTGCCACCTGACACAATTAAAGGTGGTACAGGCTATGGGTTGTACAATGAGCTACCTGCTGAAATTGATAATATGTTTCCAGATTATTCAATTTATCCTGAATGCGATTATGCTGTAGGGTTTCTAACAAGAGGCTGTCCGAACAAATGTGAATGGTGCTATGTACCTCGTAAAGAGGGTAATATAAGACCTTACGCAAGGTGGCAAGATATTGTAAGGATAGATACAGATAAACTTGTGCTTATGGATAACAATATACTTGCATCAGAGTATGGTATTGCTCAGTTAGCAGAATTATCACATACAGATTATCATATAGACCTTAATCAGGGAATGGATGTAAGATTGCTTAATGATGACGTGTGCAGGATATTATCTAAGTTAAAATGGATAAAATATATTCGTTTTAGTTGTGATACAAAGGCACAACTTCCATATTTTGAGAAACTTATCGAAATGTTCAAAAAGTACGAAATATCAAAAAGCAGAGTATTTATATATACCCTCGTAAGAAAAGATTTGCAAGAGGCAGATAAAAGAATACAGGCACTTAATAAGTTGTGCAAGAACTTTCATATTTATGCTCAGGCTGAAAGGAATGATAAGAAGGGTATTGTGCCTAATAAATTGCAATTAGAATTTGCACAAAGATATGTATACGGAAGATGCTATTATAACGAAACGTGGGATGAATATAAGAGTAGGCATAATATTTGTGGAGCAAATGAGCTTGTTTGAGGAGGAAGAAAATGAAAATAACTATTGATTTTAGTCCACCATCACACTGTAAACAATGCAAATTTAGAGAACACTATCGAAATAAAAATTTAGGTAGTGTTTGGCGTTGTAAATTGTACGATGGCAATATATCTAACACAGAGTATTATCAGACAGATAAAAGAATAAGTATTCTTTGCCTTACAGATGCAGAATTACATAATATGTTACATAGCATCGGATATGAAAGAGGTTGTGTAAAAAGAGGCGTCTACAAACCTTATAGAAATTATTATTGTGCTACAAAAGATGACCATACTTGGGATAGGTTATTAAACGAGGGACTTGTTGATATAAGAAGTGACAATAGTAGAAAATGTATTGAATACTATGTAACTCGCAAGGGGTTAGATGTGCTTGAAGCATATATTGGATGTAAGATTAGGAATGATATTAATTAGGGTTTACGAAAGGTTTACGTTGAGTTTACGGAAGGAGAGTGAAATTATGAGAATTGATTGTAGTATTACGGAAAATTATTTGATTGAGAGGAATAGAATGTTTTCTGCGGGACTTTCAGAACTTGAAAAAACTGGAAAAAGAAACGTTATTAAAAAGTGTTGTGAATGCAATGAAATAGAAAAAAAGGCTCCCAATAAAGCCATAGCTATTGTCCAGAAATGGTCGGACAAGCATCAGCCTAAAACCTACAGGGAAGATTTCCGTAAAAAGTTTCCTGATGCTCCAATTATAGACTGCCCTTGTATTCTTTATCCTCAATTAAAAGCAACGTGCAATGACTATATATATTGTGATGATTGTTGGGATAAGTTGATAGAGGAGGAGTAAAGAATGATAAACGATATACATAAAATAGCTGACCCTTATGGCTTTGAGGCTCAATCTGTCCTGACGATTGAGGAAATGTCTGAATTGATAAAAGCTATTACAAAGTATAAAAGAGTAACTGAAGGGGGTCAACTACCATCAAAGTCAATATCAGAAGAAGAAGCAATAGAAAATATCATTGAGGAAATAGTTGATGTTGAAATTATGCTGGAACAAGTAAAGTATTTGTTAAATATATCAGAAAAAAATTAAGTGAAATTAAGTTTGCAAAAGTAAAAAGGACACTTGATATTATTGAGCAGGAGAATTAACAATGATTAGTCTAATTAAAAGTATATTTTATAAACTAACTTGTAAGCATAAATATATTTTTATTGGTGGATATGTTTATGCTAATAGATTTGGTGATTTGGTTTTTGTTGACGAGTATAGATGTTTTAAGTGTGGCAGATGTAAAAAATTAAGGAGGGCTGAAAAATGAGAGAAATATTGTTTAGAGGATTTAATGAGAACAAAAAGGAAAAAGAAAAAGCCTTTTATGGTGGCAAATGGCATAAAGGCGTGTGGGTTGAGGGCTGTTACTTTATGGCAAAAGATAATATATACAACATACTACACTGCATAAGTGAAATAAAGGGAGAAAAAATTTTTAAGGTTATCCCTGAAACTGTGGGACAGTATACAGGTTTAGAAGACAAGAACGGTACTAAGATTTTTGAGGGAGATATAATAAGAGATACAACAGATAATGAGTTACTTGTTGTTGAAGGTACTACGGCTTTTGGGTTTTATTTTAAATATGTAACTGAGCCTGATGGTTATGTTACTGCATTTGACTTAGGAATTAGTGAGGATGATACATATTTAACATCGTGTATAATAGTCGGCAATATTCATAGCAATCCTGAGATTTTGGAGGTGGAGTGATGTTTTTATTAAGATTACATATTTCTATATCAATGTTGCTGCTGATTATGGGTGAAGGAACACGCTTTATATGTAAGACAACAATTAAGAAAAATGGATACTTAGTTTATAGGGGAATATTAAACACTGTAATTAATTCTATTGTGAGGTTACTTGTGTATTTTATACCCGGAATAAATGTTCTAACAATTATAGCGATATATCTTATGATAATATACTCCAGAGATGAAATGGACCAGAAATTTAAAAATAAATGATATGTAAGGTGGTAGGATAATGAAGGCTAAGGATTATTTAACTCAATATCAGAAATTAAGGGAAATGCTTGATACTTGTGAAACGGAAGATGGAGAAAAAGCACTTGCATTAAAAAAAATGAGGGAAATAAAGAATACAATAAATAAACTTAATAAGCCTATGAGTTCAATACTTCTTGGTAAATATATAGGGGGTAAAAGTTTAAAAAAGGTATCAAGAGAAATAGGATATAATTATGACTATGTAAGGCACAAACACAGAGATGCTTTAAAAAAAATTGAAAAACTTATAAAATAAAGACACAAAAAAGCACAAAAAAACACAAAGAAGCACAAAAAGACACATTTATATATGGTATTATATTAATGTGGTTGCATATATTAGTGTTTTTCATAGGAAGTCTTTTTTGTTGTAAAATAGCCGCACGTTGAACGTGTGGCTATTTTATTATTTAAAAGACAATTAAATTTTAATAAAAGGAGTTTACGAAAATGAAAACAAACATTAGTACACTAGACAAATTATTATTAATTAAGGCGGCAAAGGACAAGCAGGCAAAAGAACCTATTGTATATAAGATTGCAGGCACTGAGGAGCAAATTGTTATTAACAAGCCTGACCCTGAGGAAATAATTTTAACAATGAATTCTGTTCCTAAGGACGCACCTATTATGGATTTGTGGGATGAGCTTATTTACTTAGCAATGCCTGAGCTTCATGAAAGGGAAACCCTTGAAAGATTTAATTGTCTTGAAAATCCTGTTGGAATTGTTAAGCAAATATTTTCAGCAGGTGACAGAGCCGAAATAGGTGTAAGAATTAGAGATATTGTTAATGAAGTGACTATTGAAGAAATAAAAAACTAATTGAAAGTGATATAGAAGTTGAAACAACTGCTTTCTTTGCTTTAAGAGGGAGAGATATTTCCTCTGAAATGTTGGAAGGAAGTATTGTTACAAAAAAATTCTATATTGCTGTAATGCTTAAGGAAATGGAAAGAGATATTGAAAAGGAAAAACGAATGTTACAGGCTAATCCTTTTGTGAGTGTTGAATAGCAGGTAAGTAGGTGAAAATGTGAAAATTGAAATCAGAAGCAGTAATGAGGCTATCATAAGCGGATATGTGAATGTTACAGAGAGATATTCGAGGCCCTTAAGATATGGCGGCAAAAGATTTATTGAAAAAATAAAGGCAGGTACGTTTAAAAAAGCTATTGAAGATGCTGAGAGTGAAAACAGAGCTATTAATATGCTTGTTGACCATAATAAGAACAAAGTATTTGCAAATACAAGGGATGGTACTCTTTATCTTAAAGAGGATAATGTAGGCTTATATGCTAGAGCTGCTATAAGTGATTCTGAAATTATAGAAAGAGCAAGAAAAGGCGGAGCCAAAGGATGGAGCTTTGGTTTTTGTAATCCCAAAGATGAATTTATAACTGAGGGGGATATTGAACAGAGGAGTATTGAAAAGCTTACATTAGGAGAGGTTAGCCTTATATTTGACAAAATTCCCTGCTACGTTGGTACAAGTGTTGAGGTAAGAGCTGACGGAGATGTTGAATATGAGGAAAGAGGCTATGAGGACAATGTTGAGATAATTGAATTAAGAGCTGAAAATAAGGATCCTGAAATTGACGACAAGGACTTTATTGATACATATAAAAAGAGAGTTGAATTATTAAAGTTAAGGAGAGATGTTTAAATGTTAAAGAACAAAAACAAGTTAAAGGCTTTGGTTGAGAAGAGAAATGACAAGTTAGTTGACCTTGACAATCTTACTAACAAAGCTGTGGAGGAAGAGAGAGCTTTTACTGATGATGAAAAGACTAAGTTTGAAAGTCTTGAAAACGAGGTAAGAGCATTAAGTGACACCATTGAAAAGTGCCGCAGGGAATATGAAAAAGATATTGAAAAGGCACCTGAGGAGGAAAGAGCTGAGGAGAAGTCAGAAGCTGCTGAAATCAGAGCCTTTGAAAATTACATCAGAAACATTGAAATTGATCCTGAGTTAAGAGCTGACAGTAATTGGACTGTTAGTGATAACAGTGCTCTAATTCCTTCAAGAATTGCTAACAAAATACTTGAAGAGGTAAAGGACAGATGTAATATTTATGCCTATGCTACTAAGTACAATATGGGAGGTACATTAAGTTTTCCTGTATATGATGAAAGCGAAGGTAAGATTACAATGGATTATGCTGAGGAATTTGGCACACTTACTGCTACAAGCGGAAAGTTTACAAGTGTAGAGCTTAAGGGATTCCTCGCTGCTGCACTTACAAAGGTATCAAGGAGTTTAATCAATAACAGTCAGTTTGAATTATTTCCATATGTTGTAAAAAAGATGGCTGAGGCTATAGCTGACTGGCTTGAAAATGAGCTTTTGGCAGGCACTGCAGACAAGATTGAGGGTTTATCAGGTGTTACTGCAACAGTAACCACATTAAGTGCTGACAGTCTTATTGATTTACAGGACAGCATTAAGCAGGTATTTCAGAAAAACTGCCGTTTCATTATGAGCCCTGCAACAAAGAGTAAAATCAGAAAGTTTAAGGACGGTCAGGGGAATTATCTCCTTGAAAGAGATTACAGTAAAGGCAACGGGGCAGT
>DBFOUY010000006.1:0-5279 GCA_048365975.1 Eubacterium sp. | reverse complement strand
TTTTCGGTGTGACTGCACCATTTCTTTTATCCTTCTTTTTTGCTGTTTGTCTGCAAAGACCGCTTAGAAAGCTCGACAAAAAAACAAATAATAAAATGCATACCTTCTGGTCAATGTTTCTTGTTATAGTTGTTCTTGCAGTAATAATTGGTCCTGTAATACTGATTCTCTTATTGATAGGCAAGGAGATAATTGAATTCATTTCTTACCTCGGTGAACAGCTAAATGATTTACCGAACTTTCTTGCAACACTGCAAAATGAAATTATTTCTTTGTTAAAATTTTTGCCCGACGGAATATACACCTCAGTTTCTGACAGCATAACAGTATTTTTCAGTAACCTGATAGATGACTTTGATTTGTCAAAAATAAATATTGACATAAATTCTATAACAAGCAGCTTAACAAGCGGAATCACAGGTGTTTACAGTGTTGTTAAAAACATTCCGTCAGCAATCCTAAACATTGTAATCGGAATAATTGCCTGGATATTCTTTACAAAGGATTATGATTATATAGTAGGCTTTATCAAGCGTCAGCTTCCTGAAAGCAAAAAAAATCTGCTCAGTGAAACAAAACAGATTTTTTCTAAAACAATTTTAAAAATGCTCAGAGCATATGGACTTATAATGTTCATAACCTTCTGCGAGCTGTTCCTCGGTCTTTCAATACTCAATCTTATAGGAGTAATGGATAACGGCTATGTATTTATGATAGCAATTGCAATTGCTGTATTCGACATTCTGCCTGTTGCAGGCTCAGGCGGTATTTTAATCCCATGGGCAGCAGTAAGTCTTATTCTCGGCAGCTACCCACAGGCAATCGGATTAATTGTTATTTATGTTGTAATCACAGTTATAAGACAATATATTGAGCCAAAAATTGTCGGCACATCACTCGGCGTTCATCCGATAGTAACACTTGCAGGTCTTTATTTCGGCTTGAAGCTGTTCGGCTTTATGGGAATGTTCATAGTACCATTAGCAGTAATGACATTGAAAGCCTTTAATGATGCAGGAAGAATACACCTCTACAAAACTGCAGACAGAAACTGAATTTGAAGTTAAGCTGTTACCATATCGTATAAAAACAACAGCAAAATGTAATATTAACATTCAAAATGAGCCCGGTATTGTACCGGGCTCATTATTATGCAAGTTAATATTAATTAGTCTGATATTTTGGTTCACTTAATTAACAAATTTTTTTGTGAACATATAATCTGTCTACAAAATAAACTTCTTCATTAATGAGGTAAGCTCATTAATGTTGATAGGTTTAGCTGTATGTGCATTCATTCCGCTGTCAAGACATTTTTTTATATCCTCGGAAAAAGCATCAGCCGTCATAGCAATTATAGGAATTGTCAGTGCATCCGGACGAGTTAAAGAACGTATGTTTTTAGTAGCATCATATCCGCCCATAACAGGCATTCTTACATCCATCAGAATTGCATCATAATACCCTTGTTCAGAATTCCGGAATTTTTCAAGGCATATCTGACCGTTTTCTGCCCATTCCAATTGCATACCGATATCGGAAAGAAGCTCATTCAATATTTCCCAGTTTAAATCATTATCTTCTGCAACAAGTATACGACATCCTTCCAGAGCCTTATCTTCAATCTCTTTATCCTTTGAATTTTCGATGTCCATATATTTTTTCAGACCATAGTAAAGCGTTGATTTGAAAAGCGGCTTTGAAATAAATCCGTTTATTCCTGCTGCCTTTGTTTCTGTTTCAAATTCACTCCAGTCATATGCCGAGATTAAAATTATAGAAGTTTCATCGCCTGTACTCTGACGGATTTGTTTAGAAATGGAAAGACCTTCCGAATCTTTAAGCTTCCAGTCCAGAAGAATAATTTTATATGCGTTATCTGTATTATAATTTTTAGTTACCGTTTCAACGGCTTCTTTTCCGCTTGTAGTCCAATCAGCATATATTCCGATAGATTTCAGTGACTCAACTGCCGTGCGGCACAAAATTTCATCATCATCAACTACAAGTGTTTTCCGGTTTGGAAGAACCATATCAGCTTCATTGCAAGGCGCTTTTTCAAAATCCAGAACGACATGAAATACAGTCCCTTTATTAAGTTCACTCTCAACAGTAATAGTTCCTTTCATGGCATCTACAATATATTTTGTAATTGCCATTCCGAGTCCTGCACCTTCAGTCTTGTGTACACGTTTGGTGTCAGCTCTTGAATAAGAATCAAAAACCTGATTTAAAAACTCTTCGCTCATACCGATACCGTTATCACGAACCATAATGTGTGTTCTTACAAATGTGTCACCTTTTTCAAAAGGTGCCTCCTCCTGAAACATTGATAACTGTATGGTACCGCCTTCAGGTGTATATTTAACCGCATTAGATAGCAAATTCAACAGAATCTGATTTAATCTGACACCATCAGAATATACATTCTCTGATATAATATCTTTAATATGTACATTGAAATTCTGGTTTTTTTCTTTAACCTGTGTCTGCTCAATACCTACAACGCTTTCCATTACTTCACGCAAAGAAACTCTTTCTGCTGTCAATGTCATTTTTCCGCTTTCAATCTTCGACATATCAAGCACATCATTGATAAGACCTAAAAGATGCTTTCCTGACAGGGTGATTTTTTTCAGACAGTTTTGTACTTGCTCCTTATTATCAATATGAGCCGTTGCAATAGCTGTCATTCCGACAATTGCATTCATAGGTGTTCGTATATCATGGCTCATATTAGAAAGGAATAAGCTCTTTGCTTTTGTAGCAGACAGTGCTTCTTCACGTGCGATTTCCAAAGCTTTAAGCCTGCGTGAAGTCATTTTGAAATATGCATAAAATATAAGCAATATTACTACAAAAACAATTGTAATGGCTAACATTGTTGCTATTGTTCTGTTATGCTCCAGCGTTTCTACAGTTTCATTTAATACGCCAAATGGAAGCAAGGTTATCAAATGCCATTCGGAATAAGGAAGAGGGGTGCTGTATATTTGCATATTGCTGCCTGCAAAATTTACTATTTCGGTATATGTTTCTTTCTTATTCATAGAAGCTGAAAGTTTATTTGTAAAATCTTTAATGCTGTTTGGATCGGCATCAGGAAATTCATTATATAAACTGTCAAAATAATTAGTAAACTTTGAATCAGTATCGCTCATAATGACGCTACCGTCATCACGTATAATATGAGAATATATAAGTGCGTTTTCTTCATCAGAACTCAGCATAGCACTTATATATTCTATAGAAACAGCAGCAATAAGTGACATACTGTTTTTTCCGCTTTTCATGGGATAAGATGCACTTATACCGAAAGCAACGATTTCTCTTCCGAGAGAATCGTTGCCGACTGCAACTTTTTTTTCATTGTTTCTCAGGGATTCATAAAAAGGATCAGGATCAGCAAGTTCAATCTGCTCACCATCAAGCATTTCCAGTTTACCATCATCAGAGCAAAGTGCAAGATAAGTAAAATTTCTAACATTTACTCTGTAAATCAATTCCTCATATAATTTGTCAGAATCATTCATATCTGACGGAACAACTTCAACCACAGCTTCTGCCTGCTCCAGTTTTAAATCAATGAGCGTTCTGAAGTGGGAGGTAATATGGTCGTTAATTCCTGACATATATATATTACCTAATGTGTTAATAGACTCTTCACTGACTTTGCTCATATAGTAACCTAAAACTGAAAAAGTTCCTACACTTATTGATATAAGCACTAAAAGACTTGTTACCATAAGCCGTACTGCATGTTTTTTTGAATATATAATTTTATTTTTCTCGTTTCTTACGTTTTTATCATTCATGCCGATAATTCTTCCTTATCTTAACATAATTTTCTGAATTTATATCAATATAAACAGGCTAGAAATATCAATATTTTAATTCTGACTGAGCTGCTTCAGCACATCAATTGTAATGCTGTAATTCTCTGAAAGCTGCACAAACAGTCTTTCTGCATTGCTGGCATCTTTTTCACGAAGTGATTCAGTAATACGGCTTGCTGCTTCTCCTAATTTTACAATGCTCAGATTTGCACATACCCCCTTGAGCGTATGTGCTGCTCTGAAGGCACAGTCATAGTCCTTTTTCTGCATTGCAGTTTCAAGCTCACTAAAACTTGTGTCTTTTAAAAACATTAACAAAAATTTTTTTACACGTTCTTCTGTAAGCAGTCTGCCCATAACATCGTTATAGTCGCCTCCGAAAACATCAAAACATTCTTTTAAATTCATATGAATTACCCTCAATTTTCTGTTGGAGTAGTGCCGATATCAGCACAATTTAAATTTTCATCATAGAAAGTATATATTCCCTTTCCGTTTTCTTTTGAATAATAAAGAGCGGAATCGGAACAGTTAAATAAATCATCGTAATTGTAACCGACATATTCTGTTGTAGCAATTCCTGTGCTTATCATAATAGGATAAGATTCACATTTTATGCTGTTCAGACTGCCATGCATTCTGTTTACAACTTTTTTTAATGTTTCCATATTACTGTATTCTATGAATAACAAAAACTCATCGCCGCCGATTCGTGAAGAAATATCCTCTTTTCTTGAAATTTTTTTAAGAGTATCCGCAATGATTTTTAACACAGAATCGCCAAACATATGACCATGATCATCATTTGCATTTTTGAAATTATCTAAATCAAATAAAATCAAGGCATAGTTTTTTTCAGAATCGTTAAGTTTATCATAAATCAATTCCTTTGCATGACTATGATTATAAAGATTTGTGAGCGTGTCCGTAGCAGCCTTCTTTTCAAGTCTTCGTATTTTTTGATGTTCGTCCTCAATATCAACAATTTTTCCTATTACGTTCAAGATTTTGGGATTATCGTCATAACTCCAGTTCGTTCTGCAGTAAGCCCTGTGCAGTCTTAAATCATTGTCAATATTAATTTTAATTGTGAATTGCGTAATCGGTGAATCAGGACTGGTTTTATTAATTTCCGTTATAAACGAATCAATAGCCGCTTTATTCATAATACCGGTTATTTTTTCATTTTCCATCGGGTTAACGATTACAACGGGAAGATTGAATTTTTCTGCACACCATTCGGATATTGTAAGAATAGACGGAGATATTGTGTATTCAAATTGAATTTCATTTGACATTGATGCAAAGAATTCATATTTGATACGTTCCTGCTCAAGAAAATTTATTGAGTTACCGACAAGTGAAAACTCATTTTTGATAAGCAGCTCATTCGTTATTTTTTTAATATTATTCAGATTCTTCTTTGAAGCAGAATTGATTTTA
>DBFOUY010000005.1:0-5590 GCA_048365975.1 Eubacterium sp. | reverse complement strand
TAGGTGTTACTATTGTAAATAATATGGCTGAGCTTTACAAAGCACTTACACTCGCAAAAAAATATGACAGTGATGTTTTAATTGAAGAATATATAAATGGCAGGGAATTTTCAGTGGGCATTCTTGATGACCGACCATTGCCGCCTATTGAAATTGATGTTCAAAATGGGTTTTATGATTATAATAATAAATATCAGGGACTGACAAATGAAATTTGCCCAGCACAAATAAGTTGTCAGTTAACAGAAAGACTCCAAAGCACAGCTCTAAAGCTTCACAGACTTCTGCATTTAAAGTATTATTCAAGAATTGATTTTATTGTAGATTCAGATAATAATATCTATTTTCTTGAGGCTAATTCTTTACCCGGTATGACACCTGAAAGCTTGCTTCCGCAGGAGGCTGCAGCAATAGGAATTGATTACAACTCACTATGTAATAAAATAATACTAAATGCTTTTGAGCATTAAAAAAGGCAGAGATTATTCTCTGCCTTTTATCGTACTTATTAATTAATAAGCTCCTTCATATCGTACATACCTGCATCCTTACCGCACATATAAACTGCTGCGTTAACAGCACCGACAGCAAAAATTTCTTTGCTTCTTGCTGAATGTGACAATGTAATAATTTCATCACGACCTGCAAATATGATTTCATGTTCACCAACGATTGTTCCGCCTCTCACTGCATGAAGACCGATTTCATTTTTTGTTCTTTTTTCACGCTTTGCGTGGCGGTCATATTCATATTTCATAGGCTGAGGTGTTACCTCGCAAATTGCATCTGCAAGCATAAGTGCAGTACCGCTTGGTGCATCAATCTTCTGATTATGGTGCTTTTCAACAATCTCAATGTCAAAATCATTGCCCAGAATTTCAACCGCTTTTTTTGCAAGATTTGCAAGCAGATTGATACCCATGCTCATATTGTATGTAAAGAAAATAGGGCATACCTTTGATGCCTCAGTGATTTTTGCTTTCTGCTCATCGCTATAACCTGTAGTTGCTATAACCAATGGAGTTTTAGTTGATTTTGAATATTCAAGCAAATCATCAAGCAATATAGGATTAGAAAAATCAATTACTGCATCTGCATCTTCCTTAACCTCAGAAATTGTGGCATAAACAGGGAATACACCATTATCTGCAGTATTCAAATCAACACCTGCAACAATCTCACAGTCATCACGGTTGTCAACAATGCTTTGAAGCACCTTGCCCATTTTTCCGTTAGCACCTGTAATTATAATTCTTGTCATTTTAAATTCCTCATAAATTAATTATAAAAGACCATATTCGTCCATTGTGTTCTTAACGTATTCCTTGTTCTTTTCGTCCATTTCAATAAGCGGAAGTCTTACAGGACCTGCATTAAATCCGATAAGTGAAACAGCCTCTTTAACAGGAATAGGGTTAACATCAACAAACATTGCTTTAGCAAGCTTCATATATTTATCCATTAATTCCTTACTGCCTTCCTTGTCACCCTCAAGGTATTTAGCAGGAATATCGTGAGCTGCCTGTGGGCAGATATTTGAAAGTACAGAAATAACACCCTTACCGCCAAGCTCCATTAAATCATAAATCTGATCATCGTTACCGCTCCAGATATTAAGCTCATCACCGCATAAATCATGAATAGCCTTAACCTGCTCAAGGTTTCCTGATGCTTCCTTAATACCATTAATTCTCGGAAGCTTTGAAAGCTCCTTAGCAGTTTCAGGGTTAATATTAACGCCTGTTCTTGAAGGTACATTATAAAGAATAAGCGGTAAATCAGTAGCATCGTGAATTGCTGTGTAATGAGCAATAAGACCTCTCTGACTTGTTTTGTTGTAATAAGGAGTTACAAGCAGCAATGCATCTGCACCAGCCTTGCAAGCCTCACGGCTGATTTCAATTGCGCAAGCAGTAGAATTTGAGCCTGTGCCTGCAATAACAGGAACTCTGCCGTTAACATATTCAACACACCATCTGATTGCCTCGTTGTGCTCAACAACCTTAAGAGTTGATGACTCACCTGTTGTTCCGCAAACAACAATCGCATCAGTGCCGTTTTCAAGCTGCCAGTCAATAAATTTTCCGAATTCGTCATAATTAACGCTGCCATCAGCGTTCATAGGTGTAATTATTGCAACGCCTGCACCTGTAAAAATAGGTTCTTTCATAATAAATTCTCCTTAAGTAATTGTATAGTTAATTATCTGTCCATATAACCTTCTGCAGCAAGAAGCTCAGCAAGAAGAACAGCACCACCTGCAGCACCACGAAGTGTGTTGTGTGAAAGACAAACAAATTTGTAATCGTATTGTGTGTCCTCTCTGAGTCTGCCGATTGAAACAGCCATACCGTTTTCAAGCATTCTTTCAGATTTAATCTGAGGTCTGTCGTCCTCAACAAAATAATTGAGGAATTTCTTAGGAGCTGACGGAAGATTTAATTCCTGTGCTCTGCCTGAGAAATTATCCCAGATTTCAATCATTTCTTCCTTAGTTGGCTTCTGACCCTCTTCAAATCTTACAAATACAGCACCGAGGTGACCATTAGAAACAGGTACACGAATACACTGTGCAGTAAAGTTAGGCTTATCTGCTGATTTGATAACACCATCCTCAATTGTACCAAGGAGCTTAAGAGGCTCTTTCTCGCTCTTTTCTTCCTCACCGCCGATATAAGGGATAACATTGTCATTCATTTCAGGCCATGTTTCAAATGTCTTTCCTGCACCTGAAATTGCCTGGTATGTACAAACAAGAACATCCGTAACAGCAAATTTATCATTAACAGGGAAGATTGCAGGAACGTATGACTGCAGTGAGCAGTTTGACTTAACTGCAATAAAGCCACGCTTTGTGCCAAGTCTTTTTCTCTGATCCTTGATTATTTCAATATGCTGTGCATTAAGCTCAGGCACAACCATAGGAACGTCAGGTGTAAATCTGTGTGCTGAGTTGTTTGAAACAACAGGGCACTCATGCTTTGCATATTCCTCTTCAAGAGCTTTGATTTCGTCCTTTTTCATATCAACAGCACAGAATACAAAATCAACCATTGATGTGATTTTTTCAATATCATTTGTTGCATCCATAACAACAATGTCTTTCATTGCTTCAGGAATTTCAACATCCATACACCATTTTTTGCCAACAGCCTCTTTATATGTTTTGCCTGCACTTCTTGATGAAGCTGCAAGACATACAACATTAAACCATGGGTGACCATCAAGCAAGGTAGCAAATCTCTGACCTACCATACCTGTTGCACCGACAATACCAACATTAAACTTTTTTTCCATAACAAATCTCCTTAAAAAAATACCTTGTAAAACAAGTTAATATGCAATATAATAATTAGGCAGGATTTTCAAATCCATACTTGCAAATATAATACCACTTAATATATATATATGTCAATTATAATTTATGGAGAATATAATGAAAACTTCAGATTTTTACTATAATTTACCTGAGGAGCTTATTGCTCAGATACCGATTGAGCCGAGAAATGCGTCAAGGCTTATGCTTCTTAATAAAAAAAGCGGTGAAATTCAGCATAAAATTTTCAGGGATTTAACAGATTATCTTAATGAGGGCGACTGCCTGATACTGAATAATACAAGAGTAATACCTGCAAGAATTTATGGTGTAAAAAAAGCAACAGGTGCTGTTGTCGAATTTTTGCTATTAAAACAGGTTGAAAATCTTGTGTGGGAATGTCTTTGCGGTCCCGGAAAAAAAGCAAGGGTCGGTGCCGAGTTTGTATTTGGTGACGGTCAGCTTGAGTGTGAGGTTATTGAGGTTAAGGACGATGGCAACAGATTAGTAAGATTTGCCTGTGAGAACAATATCTATTCAGTTCTTGATGAAATCGGGCAGATGCCGCTTCCTCCTTATATTAAAGAAAAGCTTGAGGATAAGGAAAGATACCAGACTGTTTACAGTGAAAATTTAGGCTCTGCTGCAGCCCCTACTGCAGGACTTCATTTCACACCTGAAATGCTTGAAGAAATTAAAGCAAAAGGCATTAATATAGGCTATGTTACTCTTCATGTGGGCTTAGGTACTTTCCGTCCTGTTAAGGTTGATGATGTTACAAAGCATATTATGCATAAGGAGCATTACATAATGCCAAAGGAAACAGCGGAGCTTATCAATGAAACACATAAAAACGGAAAGCGTGTTATTTGTGTAGGCACAACAAGCTGCAGAACTGTTGAAAGCGTTGCGACTAAAAATGGCTGCATATGTGAGGATGAGGATGATACAGGCATATTTATATACCCAGGGTATAAATTCAAATGTCTTGATGCACTTATTACAAACTTTCATTTGCCTGAAAGCACGCTCATAATGCTTGTTTCAGCTCTTGCAGGCTATGATAATGTAATGAATGCATACAATACAGCTGTTGCCGAAAAATATCGCTTTTTCTCATTCGGTGATGCGATGTTCATTCAGTAAGGATTTATGAATTGAAATGGAGCTTAAGCTATGAAAAGAATCGTTGTAATTTCTGATGTTCACTCCAATTATATTGCCTTTGAATCAGCGGTAAAGGCTATTGAAAAAATCAATCCGGATGGTATAATTTTTCTCGGTGATTATGTGACTGATTTTCCGAACACACAAAAGACTATGAATCTTGTTTATATGTGCAAGTCAAAATATAATTGCTGGTTTATAAGAGGAAATCGTGAAGATTACCTGATTGAACACGATAACAATCCAAATGACGGCTGGTGTTATTGTTCAAGCGTAGGATCACTACTGTATACTTATGAAAATCTTACAAAAAAAGATTTGAACTTTTTTAGAAAAATGCCTATTTGTCTTGACATCAGCATTGATGGATGCTCATCACTTACAGCTTGCCACGGCTCACCAAAAAGTACAAAAGAAAACATAGTTAACAATAATGTTTCTCAATTGAAATACATTAACAGCATAAATGGCGATATTCTTATTTGCGGTCATACACATCACAGAAATATCATCAATATATGCGATAAGCAAATCGTTTTCTGTCCGAGTCTTGGGCTTCCACAGGACAATGAAAAATACGGCTGTTCAGCTATAACACTGTTAAGTTGCATAGATAAAAAATGGAAGGTTGAGTTTTTAAATATAAACTTTGATGCTGATAGATTAATATATGATTATAAAAACAGTGATTTATTAAATAAAGCACCTATTTTTGCAAAATGCATAATTAAGAGCATTGAAACAAACAGCGATTTAGCGTATAAATGTGTAGTGTTAGCTTGGGACTATGCAAAAAAGGATAAATTCAAATCAAGCGGTATTTTACCTGAAAGATATTGGGAAAAAGCCGCAAGAGACCTTAAATTAATATAATTCAGATTATCTTATGAGGTATAAATATGTCTAAATATACATTATTAAAACAAGAGGGCAATGCAAGACGAGGAGAGTTTGAAACAGTACATGGCACTGTGCAGACACCTGCTTTTATGAATGTTGCAACATCAGCAGCTATTAAGGGCGGTCTATCAACAGATGATTTAGAAAATATAAACTGCCAGGTTATGTTATGCAATACATATCATCTTCACGTCAGACCCAGTGACA
>DBFOUY010000004.1:0-4441 GCA_048365975.1 Eubacterium sp. | reverse complement strand
TACTTAAAACAAGCATTATTGCAAATAGAAATATATTTATCAATAATGATAGCGAAAAATTCAAATCATAAAGCTGGTATCGGCACATTGCCTGTGGCAAAAATGACAAATTAATCTCTTTGAACATTACAGGTAGAATCAAAAACGATGCTGAAATACATATAGCACCTATTGAAGAATTGATTACCGTGAAACACAAAAACACAAAAGCTGTACAGGCAACAAGTGCAAATAGCCTTATGAGAGTTATTTGTATATTTGTTGAAGTTAACGAACAATCACTTACATAATCAGAATACATTTGCAAAGATTGAACAGGATAATTACCGTTTAGCAATCCATATTTTTTCTCAATATAAAGATAATAAGCAGTAGTATGCAGAATATATGAAATACAAACGATTATTTCAGAAACCATTAATTTAGTAATTGGAAGTTTTATCTTACCACCATTGCAAGTTAAAACAAAGGATTTCATACCTCCGTCAGTATCTCCACGAAAACAAAGTGTTACCACCAAAAGAACCAACATCAAAAACACAATATCAGAATTTCTGCTTGTTACCATATCCCAACCATTTGTATACATTATATACCGGTTTGATGGGTTTTCCTTTGCATAATCAAACTGCATTTGAATTGTTTCAATAACAGTTTTTAAGTTAGTTATTGCTGATAATTCATTAGCTTTATTCTGGTATTCACTTCTGTTTATTTCTCCAAGCTGATATTTGTAAAACAACTCATCAAAATCAGATTCTGCTTTACCACATTTTTCTATAAGAATTTCAAGATTCTTTTCAGATTCATCTGTAATATTGCCAAGTAAACCATATTCTGAAACAATGTTTGCATATTCATTTTTATAGATTTCAAGATTTTGATTTGGAACATGTGAAGTTAATATGCTTATTGCAAATATTATCAGCAATACAGTTGGAATGATTATACATCCTCTGTTATTTTTTAGAATTTTATTAAATTCAAACCTTAATATTTCCATTTTTCAAGATTCCTTTATGGAGGATTTTTGTTAAAAACATTAATAAAATCAACAAAGCAAGATAAAATAAAAGCCGAGCATAACCAATTGGCAAAAAAGCAATGTTTTTTGGATAGATAAAATCGTCAGGAATGAAATTTTTTGAGCTAACTAATAATGCGACTAAGACAGATAAAAGCAAAGAAAAATCTGCTCCACAAATTATGATTGCAATGCAAGCACAAATCATTGAAGCAACTAAAACCGATAACACTATACCAATAGTTTGCAGAATTGAAAATGATAAAATGCTACCATCAAAATAAGTCATTTCATATTTTTCAAGATAAAACAGAGGAGAAGTAATTCCTCGCAGTCCGATAAATAATTTAAATACAATCAAATCAAAAATTCTGAACAGAAAAGTAACAATAACTGAATTAAATATTACTGACATCAATTTTACTGAACAAATTTTATTTTTACCATATGAAGATGTGTATATTATATCAACAAGTTCTTTACTTTTTGAAAATGTCATAACTGATATAAACGCTACAATAAGTATTATAAACACTGAAGACATATTGTAATTAATATATTCATTAACACCTGAGTAATTATGAAGTTCCTTTATTTCGCGATGAGCTATTGCATTTGCTGTTTTTCTGTATTTTTCAGCAAGACAATTACTCCCATTATCGCTAAGAAAATCAGCAGAAATATTAATCTTTTCTATGTTTTCATCTGTTTTATCACTGAAATTATAGATTCTGGACAATTCATCATTCAGATTTGAAAACACATTATAATCCATGTATTCATATCCGGTATATGTTGATTCACTATACTCTGTATTATAAGCATTATTATTAACAAGCTCAGCAAGGCGGTTATAATTATTTGTAATCTCATCAACCTTTTCTTTTGTCAGTTTCCCTTCAAACTTATCGGTTAAAGCTGTTTCCATTTTATATGTTTCGTCTAAATAAGGCTTACAAGTTGTAAAAACACAAAAGAAATCAAATGCAATAAATAAAGCGATAAGTAAAAGAAATATTTTATTTTTATACAGTTTTTTTATCTCATAAAGAAAAAGCATTTGATTCCTCCGTAAAATAATGCAAATATGCATCTTCAAGTGTTACATCAGTCAATATTGCATTTTCTGTCGGTTTATTATCCGAAAACACCCTTAGTATATATTTATCATCAACTCTGCTTACACTATGAACATTAAGTTTACTGAGAGCTTCAAGTTCATCATATTTTGCAGTAATACTCCACATTGAGCCATTTAGGTCATTACAAATATTTTCAGGAGAATCAACAATTCCTATTTTACCGCTTTTCAGCATTATGATTTTATCTGATATAGTATCTATATCCGGAACAATATGGGTACAAATAATAACAATTTTATCATTTGAAAGATTTGTGATAATATTTCTGAATCTTATTCGTTCCCTTGGATCAAGTCCGGCTGTAGGTTCATCAAATATGAGTATTTTAGGATCAGTAATAAGAGCCTGAGCAATACCCAATCTTTGCTTCATACCTCCTGAATACTTTCCGGTTTTTTTATTTCTCTCGTTATAAAGATTAACTTTTTTTAAAAGAATTTCTGCTTTTTCGCTTGCCTCTTTTTTTGACAAACCTTTAAGAACACCTATATATTCCAGCATATCTTTTCCGCTGAAATTCTTATAAAATTTCATGTTCTGTGGCATATAACCAACAGAATTCAAGAACTCACTTTCGTTTTTATTTGTATTATTGCCATTCATTTCAATACTTCCGCTTGTTGCAGGCATTAATCCCATAACAATGTTTATAAAAGTTGATTTGCCTGCTCCATTTGGGCCAAGAATTGCATAAATACCATTGTTGAAAGTAAGATTTATAGTATCTAAAACCTGTTTGTTGCCAAAATTTTTGGATAAATTACTTATTTTAAGTTCCATATTATCACTTCATTTCTAACTCGAAATATTCATTGCCCATATACTTATCACCATCATAAACTATAGATGAATAATATGTTTTATTGCTTTTTGAGGAATAGCAAATATCGTCTACATTAATCAGATTAAATTCTTCTTCATTTTTACATTTAATATCAGCCTTTTTAATTACTTTTCCGTTTTCATAAAGTCTTATTTCTATGCTGTAATCGGACCAATTACAAAGAATTGAAAGAAACATATTCTCATTATCAGTTAAACCAATATGCTGGCTTTCGTTTGCGTTTTCCAGCTGAATTGTTTCGGCATTTCCTGATTCGTCAAATTTTATGATTTTGCCGCTGCTGGTTTTACCAAAATCAACATTTTTATCATAAACATAACCGCTATCCTTTACAAAGCGACAATAGGATTTTTTTACAAAATCAGATTTAATATTTAAGTTATTCAAATCAATAACGCCATAACAATCTCTGCCATCATTAATTGTTAAGTATCTTTGTCCTAAAAACATAACTGTTTTATCATCTGATGAGAAATGCAAGTTATTGTAATCGCAAGGCTTATCGGTTACCGGTTCATTCAAGCTTTGAATGATAGTTTCTTTGTTAGAATTCAAATCAAGAAGCTTTATTCCGATTTTATCTTCTACATCATCTTCTATTCTGAAATTATATACCATTTTTGATAAGTCATTAGAAATAGCAAACACACTATTTGATATATCAAAACCAATCTGAATATCAGACGGATAATTGATTTTCTTCAACAAATCGCCTGAGAAATTATAAACATATATATGATCCCCACATATATAGAAACAGTCATTAAGACAAGTCATATTTGTTTCTCTCATGTCAAAAGATCTAATATCTATAACCTTTTCAATTTGGCTTGTTTTTGGATTAACAATTTCAAACTTGACAAATCGATCTAATTCTTTATCATCAATATAAAAATTGATGATATTACCGTTATTAAGAACTCTTGTACTATAAAAAATTCCACCAATATCGGAAATACTATTATTTTCTGATGATTTAACATTTTGACTGCTTGTTTCGTTTCCATTTTGTGTTGAACTGCAAGATGAAAACACAACAGAAATTACAATTAAACAAAAAATTACAATATAATGTTTTTTAGAATTACAATTATGCAAGATTACTCTCCTTTTGTCGATTGAATGTTTTTTTCAATTTGATTATTATAATTTTCCAATCTTTCAAACAACCTTGCTTTTGTTTCTTTACTTGGTTTAATTTTATCAAATATTTTTTTGTATTCTGGTTTCATTTTATTTACCTCCATCATAAATATATGTAACTTATACTCTTGTAAATTTATATAAAATATGCTCTTTGATTTATTTGTTATTTAAAAGTTTTTAACGCCTGTATATCCAACAAGTGATGTTTTACCTCTTGCTTCATGAGTTGCAAACGCAGAAAGTTTTTGTTTGTTATATGATGGTGTATGACATTGCCAACCACCT
>DBFOUY010000003.1:0-5883 GCA_048365975.1 Eubacterium sp. | reverse complement strand
AGGTGGTTTCATAAATACGCTCTTTTGTTTTTAAAATGAGAAACACAAGCACAATTCCTATTGCAACACTGATAACACCCATAAGGCGGAAAGCCATATATTCCTGCCCCTTTGCCATAAAGTGAGCACGGATAGGTCCGATAATAAAATTCATAACGGTAGGAGCAAAGCCCATAATAAGTCCCACCGGAGAAAGCATATCTGTCCTTTCCTGCGAAACAGGCGTCATTGCGGCAGGAATCATAAAAAACAGATTATACCAAATATTCCAAAGAACAAGCGATGGAATGCAAGTACAATAAGCAAATACGATTCTGAAACTTTCCGAGTCGACCTGAGGAAGCCATGTTGCAAGCACAACAAACAGAGAAATCACAGGCGCAATCCCTATAACATATGGTTTGTATCTGCCCATTTTTGTTTTTGTATTCTGTAGCATTTTTCCGAAAAACGGCTGAATAAGAAGATTAAGCACGCCCACTGCACAAAATATAATCGTGCCGTGAATAACGTCAATTTCATATATGTAGGGAATTTGCGTTGCTGTTATTACTGCTGTTATAACATTTATTATAAAGCTGACACCGAGACCGCTGAATCCATAGCATGCCATTTCCTTAATTGTTAAATATCTGTTTTCAGGCGGTGTGTTCCATCCGCTTTTTATGTTAGAAAAAATCTGCTTTACTTTATTCATAATAACCCCTCTTAAAATTCAGCTATACTTACTGTCGGTGTATTGTCTTTATCAAATTCTATAACTGTTCCGCCTAATGCTTTGAAATCAAAATAGCAGTTATATGAGCTTTTTGTCATATAATTAAGCTGAACTCCGTCATATTCTGAAAGGAAATTGTTGTTATGGTCGTGACCTGCAAATATATGAGTACCGCCAGCTGATTTAAAATCTGTGAAAAAGCCTTCATTTTCTCTTGCTGTGCAAGTGCCTTCACCACGCTGACCTGCTGTAAAATCATCCTCTTGATTTAAGTATTCAGGAACGGGAACATGCATAAATGCCATGCTCGGCACAGTCTTGCCGGCCATATCGGAAATACCTTTTACAGTCTGATTAAACCACTTAATCTGATTTTCATTTATACCGCCGTCACTAATTTCCCCATCAGTAACTCTGAACTGTCCGTCGTCAAACATAAAGAGAGTATAAACAATATCATTACCACGAGTGAGATTCACCGCATAGTTACCCATACCACCCATATCACTCGGCCCGCTTTGAAAAAGACAATGCTTTGAGTTTTCGTAAATCTCTGCAAGCTTTGCCTTATCAGCTCGTCCCTCATAATCGTGATTTCCGAAAACAGGCGCCCAAGGAATTTCAAAGCCCTCCATAAAATCGCAGAACTGCTGTGTGCATATGTCGTTCCAGGCAGTGAGGACAGTATCTCCGCCGACAGTAATCAGATCAGGCTTCTGCTCATTAATTAGCTGTTTAAGCTGAATACGGCTCATTCCATCTAATATAAAATTAGTACCAAGCCAGGAAGAACCAAACGTCGCATAGTTTCTGATATGTACATCTGTAAGACAAAGAATTTTGAATTTATCAGTGCCCATATCTATTGTCTGAATTTTACTTTCGTCAAAGACATCATCTTCACTCCACTCATAACAAACGGCAAGGCCCTTTTGCTGTTTTAAAGCAATATTTGCAAACACGGCATTGCATATACAAACCACTGCAAGCCATAATGCAAGAATGATACATATTACTTTTACAATCTTGTGTGAAAAGAATTTTTTTAAATTGTTTTTCATTATTTTACCCTCTCTATTTTATAAATTCGAGCCGTGAAATCCATAAAGTCACCCATTTGTGAATTGGTTTCATTGCCCTGATAATTCTGCGGAAAAATAATTCCATTATTCATAAGTATTTCACCGGTTGCCTGCAATCCGATTGACTCAACTTTATAAACTGATTTCGGAGCCAGACCAAGCAGTTTTATTCTCGGCAAAGCGGATACGGGAACAAACAGCTTGCTGAAAAACAAGAGATATGCTGTATCGCCGCTATTCTCAACTAAAAGCCACGCATTATAATTGTGCGTAAAGCCATCTGCCAAACGATAAAAATATCCGTTCTCAACCATATTTCGCATTGTTTTATAGTTTGCTATATATTCTTTCAATTCGTTTAATGTTTTTTCATCACATTCAAGCAAATTATACTGCAATCCCATTACGCCCATTGAAGCTGTTGAAAAACGACTTTTTAAATCTGTATTTCTCTTTGTTTGATGATTAGGACATATTGATATATGATTGCACATTACTGACGGTGGATAAGCATAACTTGTTCCCTCTTGAATCATAACTCTGCTGTAAACATCCGTATTATCCGAAGTCCATCCAACAGGCATATAACAGAGCATACCTAAATCAAATCTTGCACCGCCTGAAGCACATAATTCAAACAAAACATCAGGATAGCTGCGGGTTAATTTATCCAAAATTCTGTAAAGCCCCATAATATATTTGTGCTGCACTTCACTTAACAGAGTAAATTTTGACGATATATCGGAAAACATTCTGTTATAATCCCATTTGATATAATCGATATTAAAATCCGAAATACATTTACTAAGTGAAGAAATAATATATTCCTGTACTTCTTTTTGCGATAAATCAAGAATGTATTGATTTCTTCCCGTTATAACAGGCTCTCTTTGAAGATTGCCCATAACCCATTCAGGATGATTTTTAAAAAGCTGACTATATCGGCTTATCATTTCAGGCTCAAACCACAGCCCGAATTTAAGACCCATATTGTGAAGTCTTTCAGATAACGCTCTTATTCCATTTGGGAATTTTTTCTTATTCTCATGCCAGTCACCGAGTGATGATGTATCATCATTTCTTTCTCCGAACCAGCCATCATCAACCACCAAAAGTTCTGCGCCTATCTTAACTGCTTTTTCTGCAAGAGTAAGTATTTTTTCTTCGGTAATATCAAAATACATAGCTTCCCAGCTGTTCAGAAGCACGGGTTTTTCTTTGTTTTGCCAATGTTTCGGTATAATATGCTTTTTAACAAAAAAATGCATATTCAAAGAAGCACCGTTATAGCCGTTTTCAGAATATGTCATTACTGCTTCAGGTGTAAAAAAACTATCACTGGCTGAAAGGTTTATTTCAAAATTATCAGGATTGATACCAGTTAAAAAGCGTGTTTTTCCGTAAGGGCAAACCTCTGCTGCTTCATAGTGATTTCCACTATATATCAGGTTAAAGGCATATGAATCACCGATAAAATTATCAGCATTTTTCTGTGCCAGAATGCAAAACGGATTATGTCTTGCACTGCTCGCCCCGCTTAAAGAATCAATAATGGTTTTGCCATGCTTCAATTCCTGCTCTTGTTTCTGTCTTTCCCTACTCCATGCTCCGTTAAATGACAGCAATTTTAAATCGCTGCGATTCAAATCAAGCTGAAAACTCATCAGCTTTCTAATGCTTATCTGCTTTACATCTGCCCGAAGTTCTGCACATCTTGTAAAACAATCACATTCATTAAAAATTCGGTAATACAGACAAAGCGTTGCTTTTGAAATACTATCCTTCAGACACACTGTAAGAATTTCATCTGCACCGTGTGCCGTGGGATTCGGATTGTTCCGATATACTTTATCTATAAAATAAGAATCATACTTAAAGCAACATAAAGCGTTGTCAAAATACGCTGTGCAAGCACTTTCACGCATATCACCGTTTCCGGAAAATGAATATTCAAAGCACATATCATCAATACCATATGTTACATCATTGTCAGGATAAAGCGTGCTAACCAACAAAAGATTTCTGTTTTCAATTAAAGAATTGTAATTTTCCTGCTTATCAATTCTTTTTCCGTAATACAGATGCTCTAAATCACCATATTTTGTTATATGAAAAATATAGGAAGTACTTTTTGTACTCAAATGAAACACATTGTCTTTTACAAATATCATCTAATTATCCTTTCAAAAACAAATTGCAATAAAGCTTCAAAGCAAAATGCGATGGATTCATGTCATTTACTTTATCAAAAATTTCTTTGGCTTCGGATTTCTTTTCAAGTCCTAAAACTCCAAGCCCCTTCATAAACAGACAATGCGCTTTATTCTGCTTGTTTAAATCTGCATCAAGCACCAGAAAATCAGGAAGAGAAACAGCAAAATAATCTATTTTAACATCATCATTAATATGAACATAACAATAACTTATAAGATTGTTAAAGCATAACTCAGCCTGCTCTTTATTATTAAGCTTAATATGAGCAAGTCCCTGACAAAAGACTGTTTCAGGAGGCTGATCATTGTAATACATTGCACTTTTCGGCTCGTTAAGACCGCTCGACGCTTTTTCAAAATAAATCCTTGCTTCTTCATTTTTGTGGAGATTTTCACATACAACACCTAAAAGGTAGTTCTGTAAATTTTCCTGCGCACCGTAGAGCTTGCCCTCTCCGAGATTATGGGGATATTCAAAAGTTTTCTTTAAAAGTTCTTCTGCAATTTCATAATTACTTTTATCCATATTCTCTTTTGCTTTAAGGACAAGGCCTGCTATATATTGAGCAGGTACTTTGCCCTCACCGCCTTCCCACGGATGGAAATTATGGTTCATTATTCTTTCATATGCCTCATCATATCTGCCTGTAAGGTTCAGAAGAGTAATATATTCAAGGTATAAATCATCCCTGAATGAAAGCTTTTCAAGATATTTTTCAAGAAAAGCTATTCTTTCTTCATTGGATTTTCCTGTATTTTTATAAAGCAAATCAAGTTCAAGAAGAACACGCATATCACTTTCATCAAAAGCAAATGCAAGCTCCATTTCTGATAAAGCACTGTCGATATCGTTCTTTTTATTATAGTAAAGCAATGCAAGATTTCTGTGAGCCGTCGGGAATTCATTCTTCTTATCAGTGCAGGTTTTAAAACATTCAATTGCGTCATCATATCTGCGATAATCGTAATATAAATTACCAAGATAATAATTATCCATTGCATTATTACCATCAACAGAAACTGCATAAGAAAGGCACTGCATATCCTCTAATCTGTGTGGGAAACATCCGTCAGCAGGAAGCGCTCTTGCCGCTTCAAGATGCTTTGCTGAATTTTCTCTGTCATAAAATGCAAGGTAATAATGAACAAGCGGATAAGTGCTTTTCTGATTTTCAAGTACATTTACAGCGCTCTTATAATCACCGAATGAGGCATACTCAATTGCAATTTCAATTGCAGTATTATCGTTCATATCAAATGAAAGTCCAAGATAATTCTTCGCCATATAATCAAGAGGTTCATATTGAAGAATATTTTCAGCACATATTTTTGCTTTTTCAGTATCCCCTATTTTATCAAGCAGCCACACTTTAAGGTTTAACGCTTTATAGTTTCTTCCGTTTTTAATTATTCCATTTTCAACATGCTCAAGAGCAAGGTTATATTCTCTGTTCTTTGCACATATACATGCCATTTTATAGAATGCACTTTCCTGACAATTATTGCTCCATGCTGACTTATAAAATGCATCATATGCTTCGCTGTCTTTTCCCTGATATAAAAGTGAAAGACCAAGATTATAGTAAGCCTCGCTGTCATAAGGATTAGGATTTGAGCGTGTAAGCCTTGAAACTGCTTTTTCAAAATGGGTTTGTGCCTGAGAGAACAAGCCTCGTTTCATAAGCCTTAAGCCATAGGCATTATTAATGCGTATATCGTACTCATCTCTTTTAAGTCCTTCAAGATAATAATCTTCAGGATTATATGTAGCATGACGATACTGTTCAATATGCAAACCATACAAATACAAATCTTCATTTGTTTTGCATTCTTCAGAGGCGGGAGCAGGCTTTGCCGCTTCAGGAATAGG
>DBFOUY010000002.1:0-3567 GCA_048365975.1 Eubacterium sp. | reverse complement strand
TTTTCACCGATAAGAATTTTATGTGTTGCTGTTGATTTTGCAAGTGCAGGCTTATCAGAGTTAACTGCTACAAATTCAACATCCTGAATATTACAATGAACCATACGGTTAACGGCATTTCCACCGCCGCCGCCAACGCCGACAACTTTAATCTGTACTACCTTTGAATCATCAGTATCAATTTCATAACGACCCATATTTTAAATCTCCTTATGTATTTTATCTTTAAATCGCTTTCGATTTGTTACATATCACATTGTAACAGTTTTGTAATTAATTTGCAATACTTTTTTTGAATATTTCTCAAGAATTTTGACAAAGTTTATCTATTTATTTTTTCAAGAGTTTGTATAACCTGCACAAATGTGAAATATCGCAACAATATTCGACAAGATAAAAACTTTACACTCATCTCTCTGTAAAGTATATTTGCTTTCCACCATTTATAGTCATTATACCCTTCGCATTCGGATTGCTGTCATTAAGCTGTTTGCAGGAAGCAAGACCCTGGTATATTTTCTGCTCAAGGTCATCACAGGTTCCAAGCTTAAATTCAATCCTATTGTCATAAACAACATAATTATCGCTTATACTGTTGCTGTATATAGCAGTTATTTCATCAATATTATTGTCCTTAACTGCCTGTGAAAGCTTTTTAAGACACTCAGCAGTATCTTCATTCTCAAAGCCTATATGCCTTCCCGGAAAGGCTTCTGTGACCTTGGCTTTCTTGACTGCAATGCCGCCTGCCTTTTCAGCCTCAGTTTCAAGCACCTTGAAATTATCATCAAGAAGAATAAAAGTTTTATCTTTATTCGCTATGTAATATGCAGGCTCTGACTCAGTAATTACAAGCTCAATAGTTGATGGTAATTTTCTTTTGATTTCTGCCGTATATATATAAGGAAGATTAAGCTCAAGCTTATCAGATGCGCCTTTTGTATCTGCAAGAAAAAGATTTTCACCACTGCCTATTGAACACTGGTTTAATATCTCTTCTTCTGTGTAGCGTGCATTTCCCGTAACAGTTATATTCTCAATACCAAAAAATGCAGTCAGAGAAAGAACAACACCTACTGCTGCTATAGCTACAACTGCCAGCATCCAAAGCAGGAACTTTCTCAGCTTATTTCTTTTTTTGCGGCGTTTTGTGTCCTTTTGTCTTTTTTCGTTTCTGCTTAACTGTCCTTTTCTTTTTTTTCTCTTATCAGAGTTAACCATTTTCTTTTGTGAATCACGATAGATTTTAGGCGGCTCCAAGCCCAAATCTCCAAGATTCGTATTATTCTTTGGTATTCTTTTTTCAGGCTTTTCCTTCTTCTTCATTTTTAATCCTCTTTATGTCTGCACCCAAAAGTGATAGATTTTTCTCAAGACTTTCATAACCTCTGTCAATATGCTCAAGCTGATTGATAGTTGACTCGCCCTCTGCCCTGAGTGCGGCAACAACTAAAGCGGCTCCGCCTCTTAAATCAGTAGCATAAACATTTGCGCATTTAAGATTTTTTACACCATTAATAACTGCCATTCTGTCATTTATGTCAATGTCACAGCCGAAACGGTTAAGCTCGCTTATATATCTGAATCTGTTTTCAAAAATATTTTCCTTGATTACCGATGTTCCTTTTGCAACTGACAAGGCAGCCGCTATAGGTGACTGTGAGTCTGTCGGGAAACCGGGATAAGGCATTGTCTTTATCATTTTGACGCGTTTTAATCTGTTAGGTGCTGATATTTCAAGATAGTCATCTCTCAGATATAGTCTGCAACCCATTTCATTGAATACAGGAAAAACGGGTGTCAATGCAGTCGCCTTAATATCGTGAATTATTATATTGCCGCCTGTAATTGCGCAGGCACTCATATATGTTGATGCAAGTATTCTGTCAGGAATAATTCTGTGTTCAGTTGGATGAAGCTCACTTACACCCTCGATTTCAACAGTACCCTCGCCTGCACCATAAATTCTTGCACCGCAACTATTAAGAAACTGTACTAAATCACATATTTCAGGCTCACGTGCAGCATTTACTATTGTTGTTCTGCCTCTGGAAATTGCCGAGGCAATAATTATATTTTCCGTAGCACCAACGCTTGGAAACGGCAAAATAATTTTTGCACCTGTCAATCCTCTGCAGGTGCAGTTTATTGATGAGCCATTCTCGGTAATCTCTGCTCCGAGTGCTCTCAATGATTTAATGTGAAGGTCAATGGGTCTTGAGCCTATGTCGCAACCGCCAGGCAGATAAATTGATGCACAGTGATTGCGTGCCAGCAGTGCCCCAAGAAAAAGAATTGATGAACGCATAAGTCGCATAATACGCTCGTCAATTTCGCTCCCATTTACAACAGAAGCATCAATTGTAACAGTATTACCACACTGCTCAACCTTACATCCGAAGCCTTCAAGTATTCCAAGAGTTTCACGAACATCACTTAAATCAGGACAATTATGTATTACTGTAACACCTTTAACAAGAAGGGCAGCCGCTAAAATCGGAAGTGCCGAATTTTTTGCACCATGGAGGGTTACCTCCCCCTTCAAAGCATTTTTGCCGATAATTTTAAAAACATCCATTGAATCACCTCTGCAAGAGTTTTATAAAACATACTATGTTTTACCTATGCAAAGGTGAATTTTTTATTTAATAAGTGAAAGTATTATTGAAGCGATACGCTCCCTTGAATCAGTTATAGACATTGCTTTTGCATTTTTCTCAACAGCACTGAGCTTAGCTTTATCGCTCAGCAGACTGTCAATCATTTCACTGAGCTTATCAGAGCTCAAATCCTTTTCCTCAAGAATAAAGCCTGCATTTCTGTTAACAAGTGCCATTGCATTATGATACTGATGATTTTCAGCAACATATGGTGAAGGAATAAGTATTGACGCCTTGCCGAGAGCCTCAATTTCAGAAAGCGAAGAAGCTCCTGCCCTGCCTATTACCAAGTCTGCTGCTGCCATACAGATATCCATATTATCTATGTACTGCCTTACATCGACAGTGCCCTTTCTGCCACTCCTGAAGCCTTCTTTTTCAAACTTTTCAAGGTACTCTGAACCATTTGTGCCGACAGAATGAATGTGGCAGTACTTTCCGCTTTCAGCACTCGAAAGAAGAATATTGAACATTGCTTCATTCAGCGGTTTAGCTCCGAGAGAGCCACCAAAGGAAAGAACCAGATATTTATCATCAGGTATTCCTAACTGTGCCCTTGCAAGGTCACGGTCAGCTTTAAGAAGCTCACCGCGTACTGGAAGTCCTGTAACAGCAACCTCATTTTTCGGTTCAAGGTGCTTTTGGGCATCCTCAACAGTCAGCATAACACGGTCAACCACTTTGGCAAGAGTTTTATTTGTTATTCCCGGGAAAGCATTCTGCTCATGAATACAGGTCGGTATACCCATTTTAACAGCACTCTGAAGAACAGGACCTGAAACATAGCCGCCAAAGCCCACAACAACATCAGGATTAAACTCCTTGATTATTTTTTTGCTTTCGCCTGATGATTTAACAAGACGTGCAACAGTTTTAACATTGTGAACAATTGCCTTAGGCGCCAAAC
>DBFOUY010000001.1:0-3136 GCA_048365975.1 Eubacterium sp. | reverse complement strand
GCTGCCTGAATATATTTCAATAACGCAGTCGCCTTTATAATCGGCACTATCCATAATGCTTTTCATTTTATTAAAATCAAAATTGCCCCATCCTATCGGCAGGCAGTCACCCTTTTCACCATTATCGCTGATATGCAGATGAACAATTTCATTTTTAAATTCTTCAAGAAAATCAAATGTGCTCTGCCCTGCTCTGACAGTCTGTTTTATATCAAACACCATATGGTAATCACTGCCAAGCTCTGACCTCATTTTTTTGCAGAAATCAATTGTCTGGCTTTTAAAGCGGTTAACATTTTCCTGACATACCACTACACCCTCAGCTTTTCCTATTTCAATCAAAGTTCTGAATCGTTCAAAATACCTTTCGTCAGGTATCGGTATTTTAGGTGTGGCAACAGCGCCGTGAATAACAACAAACTTTGCACCGAGCATAGCCACTGCGTGGCAGGTTTTCTGATAAAGTCCTATATAATCATTAAATCGTCTTTGATAATCGCCGAAAATGCAGGAGCTTTCGAGAAAGCTTGAAAAAGGATGAAGAGATATTATTTCAGTATCTGAACCTTTAACAACATCACAAAGCTCTTTGACAAAGCTTTCCTCATACTCGCAGGGGGCATTCATAAAAACCTCGGCTTTTTCAAAGCCAAGGTCTGTAACTTTTTTTAACGCCTTTTCTGTTTCAAGGGGATAGAAACAGGCGGTTGATGCACCTATTTTCATTATCCGATCAGCTTCTCTGTGCAGGCAAGCTGAACACAGATGCAAAGAAGCTCTGCAGCCATATCAAGCTCAGCAACAGGCGGGAGCGTAGGAGCAATACGGATATTGCTGTCATTTTCATCAATGCCGTATGGATATGTTGCACCGACTGTTGTAAGCACAACACCTGCCTCCTTACAAAGCTCACCTACTCTTTTTGCACAGCCATTCATAACATCAAGGCTGATAAAATAACCGCCCTTAGGGTTAAACCAGCTTGCTATACCCTTGCCTGCAAGCTCATTTTCAAGGTGCTTAAGAACGATTTCAAATTTTGGCTTAAGAATAGCAGCATGCTTTTTCATATGCTCAAGGACACCATTTGCATCCTTGAAAAATTCAACGTGGCGATGCTGATTCATTTTATCATAGCTGATTACCTGGCAGTTAAGTCTTTTCTTGATTGCAGCAATATTGTTGTCAGATGCAATCAAAGCAGACACACCTGCACCGGGGAATGTGATTTTAGCAGTTGAGCAAACCTCAATAACCATATCCTCATTACCATATTTCGGGAGAATATCAAAGATATTAAGAAGCTTGTCGCCGTCCTCAACAATATCGTGAACACAGTACGCATTATCCCATATAATTCTGAAATCCTTTGCAGCAGGCTTCATTTTAGCAATACGCTCGACAACCTCATCACTGAAGGTAATGCCTGTCGGATTTGAATACTTAGGAACACAGAACATACCCTTAATAGACTCGTCCTTAATAAGCTCCTCAATAACCTCCATATCAGGACCATCATCCTTCATAGGAACATTAATCATTTTAATATTGTAATATTCACATATAGTAAAATGCCTGTCATAACCTGGAACAGGGCAAAGGAACTTAACCTCATCAAGCTGACTCCATGGCTTGTCACCTGCACCCTCAATAAAGCACTGACCGATATAATCAAACATAAGGTTAAGGCTTGAGCTTGGTCCGATAATAACATTCTTTGGCACAACCTGCATCAAATCTGCAAAAAGCTTTTTACAGCTTGGAATACCGTCAAGAATACCATAATTTCTTACATCAACACCGTCTGACACATAGTTGTCACAATCATTAAGACCGTCTGATAAATCAAGCTGGTCCTTGCCTGGCTTACCACGGCTCATATCAAGCTGCAGATTTTTTTCTTTAAAAGCATTGTATCTTTCAAGAAGTACAGCCTGTTCATTCAATAATTCTTCCTTAGTCATTTCTGTATATAACTTTGACATAAAATCACCTCACACAAATATATCGCACATAGTTTAGCACAAATATAATAATAATGCAAATTTTATATTTTAAATAAATATGTTAATTAAAGCTTACCTCACGAAACATTTTATTGATATTGTCACACAAGGATTTATTTTCAGGCAAATCGAGATTATTATCCTTTTCAAGAATTTCAGCCGCACACTGCTGTGCAAGTCGCAGTGTATCCATATCATCAAGCATATCTGCAATTTTAAGAGCAGGCAGTCCGTGCTGTCTTTCACCGAAAAAGTCACCGGGTCCCCTTGCCTTCAAATCCTCATCGGCAATTTTAAAACCATTGCTGTTATTTTTCATAACCGCAAGTCTGTTACGTGAGCTTTCACTCCTGCTGTCGGAAATAAGAACACAAAAGCTCTTTTTATTTCCCCTGCCTATTCTGCCTCTTAGCTGATGAAGCTGTGAAAGACCGAATCGCTCAGCATTCTCAATAACCATAATTGTTGCATTAGGCACATCGACACCAACCTCAACAACAGTTGTTGCAACTAAAATCTGCACATCGCCTGATGAAAATGCCTTCATAACATTTTCCTTTTCCTTAGGCTTCATTTTTCCGTGGAGCAGTCCGAGATTATATCCTTTGAATGCACCCTCAGACAGATCCTCAGCATACTGTTCAGCAGATTTCAAATCTGCACAATCATCGTTTTCCTCAATAGCAGGGCAGACGATATACGCCTGCTCACCCCTGTCGGCAGCATCTCTTATAAATTTATACAATCTTTGATGATAGCGTGAATCAACAACATCAGTTCTTATTTCCTGCCTTCCCGGAGGGAGCTCATCAAGAACACTTATATCAAGGTCACCATAAAGAATAAGCCCCAGCGTTCTCGGTATCGGAGTAGCACTCATAACAAGGGTGTGTATACCCTCACCCTTTTCAGACAAAGCCGCCCTCTGCTTTACACCAAAGCGGTGCTGCTCGTCTGTAATCACCAAACCTAAGGACTTAAATTCAACATCATTCTGAATAATAGCGTGCGTTCCGATTAACAAATCAATTTCGCCGTCCATAAGTGCTGCTTTGATTTCACGTTTTTCCTTTGCTTTTGTTGAGCCTGTCAGAAGTCTGACATTAATTCCTGCTGACGAAAGCATTTTT